>JAEVYR010000268.1 GCA_023392645.1 Chloroflexota bacterium
CTCCCCCTCCTCCAGCCGGAACATCGCGATATCGGCCGGGGCGCCGACGCCAAGCGTGCCGAAATCGTCCAGCCGAACCGCGCGCGCCGCGTTGACGGTGGCGCAGGCGATCACGTCGGAGATCGACATGCCCAGGTTGATGAACTTGCTGAGCGTCGTCGGCAGGTCGAACATCGGCCCCTGGATCGCCATCTGATGGATGTCGCTAGAGATGACGTCGGGCGCGATGCCCTGATCGAGCATCGCCTCGGCGACCTCGTAGCTGAACGAGCCGGTGCCGTGGCCGATATCGAGCACGAGGCCCTGGTCCTTGAGTGCCTTGATCTGCGGATCGACCTTGCCGTCGGCGCCGACGATGCGCATGTCCTGCCCGGTGAAACAGTGGGTGAGGATGTCGCCCGGCCGCAGGTACTCGGCCACCTCCTGGAGCGACGGCGGTGAGCCGCCGATGTGCGTCATCAGCGGCAGGTCGACGCGATCGGCCAGCTCGCGCGCCTTCTGCATCGCCAGCATGCCGGTACCGCGTGTGGTCTTGTTGTCGATGCGCGCCTTGATGCCGAGAATGAGGTCGCGGTTGCGCGCGACGATCTCGGCGGCGAGGTCGACATCGAGATAGTCCGGATTGGACAGCTCCCAGGTCGGCGCGACGAGCCCGATCGACGAGAGGTTGAGCAGCGCGTAGATGCGGCTCCGGCTCGGCTCGGCGACGTATTCGCGGAAGCCGGGGAAGGTGTAGCCGCCGGCGCTGCCGACGTCGAGCCAGGTGGTGACGCCGGTGCGGGCGGCGACGGGGTCGGCCTCGATGCCCCAGTAGGTGACGCCCCAGTAGACGTGGGTGTGGAGATCGACCAGGCCGGGGGTGACGTACTGCCCGGCGGCGTCGATGCGGCTGGTCGCCTGGGCGGCGTCGATGTCGTCGCCCACGGCGGCGACCTTGCCGTCGCGGACGGCGACCGAGGTGACGCGGTCGATACCATTGGCGGGGTCGATGACGTGCCCGCCGGTGATCACGAGATCGTAGGACGGTTCCTGCTGCGCTGTCATGGCTGGTGGGGTTCCTCCGGTTCGCGGGTCGATTCGGTTGTGCTGCCGGCAGGATACCGGACCCTCACGGGATGGCAAGGGGAACGAGCCTCGCGCTCGCTGAGGACAGGATCGCGTCGGTAGCGGCGACTTGCCCGCGCATCCACCATTCGGTCTCGCCAGGCTTCGCAGCCGTCAAGTCGCCGCTACCGGAAGCCCTGAACGGCCACATCATCCCAGCCGCGTGACGACCTCGCGGACAACATCCCAGCGATCGTTTTCGGCGATGAGGCGAGCGGAATACCACGCGACACCGGCGATCGGCCGGTCGGCGAAAGTTTCCGCCTGCTCGATCAGCATCGACGGCTCGTGCTCGGCGTAGAGCGCCACCCAGCACGACCGATCCGGCAGCGCGTCGAGATGCTGCCCGGTGAGCCTCGCCCAGTCCCACGACTCCCCGGGCCGAATCGTCGTGTACACCATCGGCATGACGTCGGTGCACAGCCCCTGCTCGACCCACGCCCAGCCGTCCTGGCCGTAGGTGGCGATGTGATCGGGCTCGCCACCGGTCCTGGCCCCGTAGTCGGGCATGATCGACGCCGAGACGCTCATGTCGGCCGGGGCCCGGTCGCGCACGGCGGCGACGAGGGCGGTGATGCCGTCCGCGTCGCGCGTTCCGTCACCGGGATCGAACCAGCCAGCGGTGGGATAGCGAATGCGGTCGAGATGAATGCCGGCGAGCGGGTAGCGGTTGACCAGCTCCGACGTCATCGTCTGCAACTCGCGCACGACATCGATATGCCGCGCCGAGACCCAGACGTAGTCGGTGTCGTTCGGGCAGGGCATCGGGTCGCCCCGGTCGTCAACCAGCACGGCGTCCGGGTGCCGAATCATCAGGTGATCCGGAAAGCCGGGCAGCGACGGCTCCAGGTTGGCGCACACCTCGCGCGAGCCCGCCGGCCAGCCGCTCAGAGCGTTGACCCATGCGTGGACCGCTACCCCATCGTGCCTGCCGGCGAGATCGCAAACGACGTCCAGCGGATCCCACTTCGGCATCCAGCCGAGCCGCCCGGCGATCTTCGCCGACGCCGGCGCCACTTCGCTGCGATACAGCGCATCCCCGGCGCCCCGAACCTGCATCAGCAGATCGGTGATGCCGAGCTTGATTGCTCGCGTCACGATGGCGGTCAGGTCGGCTTCGGTCTCCCAATCGAATCGGGTGATCCAGAGTGCATGGCGCATCGTCACATCTCGATCGGCTCGGACGCGCCGAGAATGTTGCCGTTCGCGCCCAGCGCCTCAACGGCGATGTACGGGTCGCTGGTGGTCACCTCGATCGCCGTCTCGAACCCGGCGCGTGGCGCGGACCCCGCCGCGAAGAGCTGGGTCGGTGTCGCGCCGGCCAGCACCCGCCAGCTCGCGACCTCGGTCGCGCCATTCCAGCTGGCGTAGGCGGTCACCGTGCCATCGAGCGCGATTGCAGCGGCCACGGCGGGACGCTCGGCCGGCTCACCGACCCAGGGCATGCGATAGGCGCGGTAGGAATTTCCGCCATGTGGGTACCGGCAATTGAAGATCAGTTCTCCGGCGTCGCTGAACTCCGAAAAGACCGGCGCGCTTCCCCACCCGATGAAGCGGTTCCCGTTGGGGAGCGTCTGCATGTTGCCCTGGCTGACCGAGAGAATCCCGGTCGGGTGAATGTACTCCTGCATCAGGGTGGCGGTCATCGCCTCCTCGTCGATCGACAGCACCAGCCCGCGCGACGCCACGGTGCCATCGAGCTTCTGGTTGTTCTCGGCGTTGTCGAAGAGGGTCAACACGCCATCCTCGAACAGGATGGCATCGTGCTGCCAGGCGAATTCGGTGCCCGGACCCATCCCGAAGTCGCTTTGCTTGCCGTTCAGCCGCCACACCAGCTCGCCGGTCGGGTAACCGATCTTGTAGATGCCGAAGGAGTGACGCGCCGAGATGATCAGGTCGCCGTCGGGCGCTTCGGTGACCGAGTTGAGGTGGAAGTAATCGAACGGGTCGTTGAACACCACACCGGCCCCACTGGGGTCGTAGGTCCGCATCGACTCCTCGACCCCGATGTGGTCGAGCGAGTGCCACTCGAACAGCACGCGGCCCGTTTCGACCTCGAGCTCCTGCACGATGTTGTCAATCACCCGCGCGTATCGCGACCCGCCGACCGGCGAGAGATCCCACTCCACGGGGTGGTAGAGGATCACCAGGGCCGTGTCCCGGTCGGTCAGGCGGAACTCGTGCACGTCGCCGCCCGGAAACCCGTTGCCGACCTGGAGCTCGACCAGCGGCTGGTAGGACGTATCGGCGATGACGTAGTGGGCAAACGCATACCCAATCGGCGCGGCTCCCTCGATCCAGGTGAGCACCGGCTCGCCGCGGTACTCCTGGACACGAAGGTCACAGATCGATTCGATGGCGGTATCGGGCGGCTGGAACCAGATGTACTCGCCCTCGTCATCGAGGATCGTGAGCCCGATCTGCCCGTTCGGCACGTTGGAGGTGAGGAACACATAGCCGTCCGCCGTCCCGTTGGCGGGCGTCGTGACATCCATGACGGGTGGCAGCAGGTCGGGTCGCGATTTGAACGTGAGCGGTGCCAATTCCGGATCGTCGGTCACGCGGCTTTCGGGCGCCGGCGTGAGGTCGGCGGGCCGGACGACCCCGAAGGTGTGGGCGCCACCCTTGCCGCCGAGCGGAATCCCCGCCGTGACGGTCACGATCTCGCCCGGGTCGAACCGCGCATCCGGCAGGAAGCTCACGCCGTTCCCATCCGCGTGGGCCCGCATCACGCCGGAATGGCCGCCGCTCTGCGACGCGACCACAGTCACCGGGCCGAGGGCTTCTGGCGTCACGCCGCGAAAACTGATTTCGGTCGCTGGCGAGGCGGTCCAGGTGTCCCGCGACGGAAAAATCGCGATGTCGGTCCGCAACTGCGCGGCCGACCATGACGGACTCGCCAGCGTTGCCGCTCCCGCCAAGGCGGCGCCGAGCAACGCCCGCCTGCTGGCACGCGGCCCGGAATGCTCGCCATCGACAGCCATTCCGGCTGGCGTCTCCGTGGATGTCATCAATTTGTCCCTTCCCTGCCCCGACCGTTCGGAGCGATGCAATTGTGTGCAGCGACGGGGTGCCGTTCGCTCGCGAAGCCGATTATGACGGACCAGGCTGGAACGCCTCCGACGCGCCAAGAATCGCGCCGCCTGAATCGAGCGCCTCGACGGCGAGCCACGGCATGTCGGAGACGACCTCGATGGCGGTCTCGAACCCCGAGCGTGGCGCCGACCCGACCTCGGCCAGGTCGGATGGGTCAACGCCGGCCAGCACCCGCCAGCTCGCGACCTCCGTCGCGCCGTTCCAGCTCGCATAGACCGTCACAGTACCGTCCGCGCCGGCTTCCGCGACCGCCACCGGTGAATCGGTTGGCTGGCCGCTCCACGGAAAGCGGTAGGCTCGGTAGGAGTTTCCGCCCTCGGGAAAGCGGCCGTTGAAGATCATCTCGCCGTCCGGCGCGAACTCGGAGAAATCAGGGGCGCTGCCCCACCCGATGAAGACGTTGCCGTTGGGCAGGGTCTGCATGTTCGCCTGGCTTCGCGCAAGGACCCGCTCGGGGTGGATGTACTCCCGCGCGACCGTGGCCGTCATCGCCTCCATGTCGAGATCGAGCACCAACCCGCGCGACCACGATTCCTTGCCTTCCGGCGGATTCACCTCGTGGTTGTCGAACAGCGTCAGCTCACCGTTGGCGTGCAAATGCGCGTCGTGCTGCCAGTTGAACTTCGCATCCTCAGACATGGTGAAATCGCTGCGCTTGCCATGGAGCTGCCAGACGATCTCGCCCGAATGGCGGTCCACCTTGTAGATCGCGGCGGTGTGGCGCAGGGAAAGGATCAGGTCGCCATCCGGCGCGATCGAGATCGCGTTCATGTGGACGTAGTCGGAAGGACGGTTCGGATCGGCACCCGGAATCGCGATGTAGGAGTCCTCGACGCCGATGTGGTCGAGCGCATGCCATTCGAAGAGCACCCTGCCCGTTTCGACCTCGATCTCCTGGACGATGCCGTCGACCGCGCCGCCGTACATCGATCCGCCGGCTGGCGTCATGTCCCAATCGACCGCCTGATAGAGGATGATGAACGCGGTTCCCTCCGGCGTCAGCAGGAACTCGTGAACGTCGCCGCCGCTGGTGAACCCGTTGCCCGCCTGGACCTGGGCGACCGTTTCGTAGGACGTGTCGGCAATTACGAAGTGTCCCTGGCCAAATCCTCCGCCCGTGGTGGCGGTGGACCACGTCAGCACCGGCTCGCCGCGGTACTCCTGCACCCGGAAGTCATGGTGCTCCCAGTCGGTCACCGCTGGCGGCTGATACCAGACGATGTCGCCGTCGTTGTCGAGGATCATCAGGCCGAACTGGCCATCCTCAACTTTGGACGCGAGGAAGACCAATCCCTCCGCCGTGCCCTGCGCAGGCGTCGTGATCTCCATCGGCGGCGGGTTGAGATCGGGTCGGGTGCGAAACGTCTGTGGCGGCACGGCGGGCGCGTCGGTCGTGAGACCCGACCGGGTCCGCATCAGGGGCGAGGGCCGCACCACATCGAAGACGAGCTCACCGGCGCCGATCTCGGTCAGGGGCACATCGGCCCGCACGGTAACCCGCTCGCCCGGCTCGAAGGCCGAATCGGGAACGTAGCTGGTCCCGTTCCCGTCCGCGTGAGGAGCCATGATGCCGGCATGCCCGCCACTGAGCGCCCCGGTGACATACACCGGACCGAGCGCATCCTCCGTGATGCCGCGGAAGCTGATCTCGGTGAACGGCGAGGCCGTACGCGTGCCGTGCGGGGGATAGGTATGTGGGAGCACGCGATCCCCCGCCACGGGCGTCTGACGGGCAGCGGCCTGCATCGGCTGGTTTCCGATGGCCAGGCCCAGCGCGCCGGCGGCCACCGCTTCCAGCAATGCGCGCCGCGTCGTGCTCGCGGAAACGCGATCGAAAGTCCGGGCCCCTGGTAATGCTCGTTCGGCTCGCCGCATGGCTGATCTCTCCCGCGGTCATGGCCCGCCAATAATGGGAAATCCATTTCGACCAAGGGTACCAGCCCGGGCGGCGGTCACACCGGGCGGCTCTCCGCGCCCGGGCGGCCAACGACCGACCACCCCGCCACGGCCCGGGCCATCCAGCGTCCCTCCCAGAAGTGCACGTGGATGGGGAAACCGAAACATTCCGAGATGCGATCGCTCGTGATCATCTCGCCGACCGGCCCCTTCGCCAGCACCCCGCCGTCTCGCAGCAGCAGCGCGTGGGTGACCGTCGACGGCAAATCCTCGAGATGGTGCGAGACCATGATCGTCGGCAGCTCGGGACGGCTCGCGGTTAGCGCGTCGAGCGCGGACAGGAGCGCCTCGCGCGCGGGGAAATCGAGCCCGGTGGCCGGCTCGTCGAGCAGCAGCAAATCCGGCTCGGCGATCAGCGCGCGGGCAATGCGGATGCGCTGGCGTTCTCCATGGGACAGCGTCTTCA
>JAEVYR010000291.1 GCA_023392645.1 Chloroflexota bacterium
GGGCAAGTCCCTCGCGACCGGGCTGGTTGTGTGCCGGCCCGGTCTCTCTCTCGGAGGCGACCTACGATTCGATCAGCAGGCTCACGACCTCGAACGCGCCGATCTCGAAGGCGACGGTGCTGCCGTCCAGATCGATCTCGTTGCCCTCGGCCGGTTCCTCGAGGATCGTAACCCGCGAGACTGTCCCCGGGCCATCGGCGAACGTGAGCTCGGCACGTCCCCGCGAGCCGTGCGGCTCGTACACGCGCAGCACCATCCCGTCGCGGTCGTGCGCCCGCTTCAGCGCGGCCAGACCGAGCTCGACGCCGGTGCTGGTCACCCACGCCGGGCGATCTCCGGCATCGGCGGCGGCCGCCGTGACCACCAGCGGCGCGTTGAGCGCTCGCGCCTCGCGCGTGACGCCCCCCTCGACCCAGCTCCCGACGTGCGGGAAGACGCTGTACGTGAACCGGTGCTCGCCCTCGTCGGCCAGCGGGTCCGGGTGCAGCGGCCCGCGCACCAGGCTGATGCCCAGCGTGCCGTCGATCGCGTTGTGACCGTATTTGGCGTCGTTCAGCAGCGCCACGCCGTAGCCCGGCTCGGAGAGATCGACGAAGCGGTGGGCGCCGGCCTCGAAACGGGCCCGCTCGAACGTGGTGTTGCGGTGGCTAGCGCGCTTTTGCACACCGAACATCGTCTCGTAGGTCGCTTCGTGGCTGTGGACGGTCGTCGGGAACAGGGCGCGGACCAGCACCAGCCGCTCGTGCCAGTCGATCCGCGTGTCGATGTCGATCCGGCTCGACCCGGCCAGCAGCCGGTAGGTCTGGACGAAGCGCGAGCTGCGCCAGGTGCGTGCCACGCGCACGGCCGCCCGCAGCGGTCCCTCCTCGACGATCTCGATGCTGTCGACGTCGGCGATCTCCATGCCGGCGTTTTCGTAGGTCTCGTCGATGTCCCACGCGTCCCAGGCGCGGGGCCGGTCGACGTACGCCCAGAGCTGGTTGCCCCGGTCTGCCAGCACCTCGCGGCCGGCCCGCTTGTCGTGGACGCGGTGCAGGGTGCCATCGGCGCCGATCTCGACCCTGACCAGCTCGTTTTCGAGGACCCTCACGTCGCCGGCGGTGTCCACGCTGACCCCGCTGCCATACCCGGCCTGTTCCTCGGCCCGCTCGATCGCCATCGTCGCGAAGCCATCGAGCGACCGGGCGGGATCATGGATCAGCACGCCGTTCTCGACTGGCTGCGAGGGCAGCACGCCGCTCTCGGCGCCCTCCGGCAGCAGCACGGTCAGCGGCCGGGCGTTGATATCCGGGTTGCTGATCGCGAGCGTGTCGGTGCCGGCGCCGGTGAGCTCGGCGAGCGCGTTGTCGCGCACCTGGATCGCGGTGGCGACGACCTCGCGGAGCTGCGTGTGCGTGTCCTCGTAGACCTCGTGGATTGACGACCCCGGCAGCACGTCATGGAACTGGTTGTACAGCAGGTCCTGCCAGGCGGCATCGAGCGTTGCCTGCGCGTCCTGCCCGGCCAGTGCCGTAAACGCCTCCGCCTCGACCAGCCGCTGCTCGGCCTGCCGGTTGAGCTGCTTGACCAGCGCCTGCGTCGTCAGCGTGGCGCGGTGGAGTTCCAGGTACATCTCGCCGACGTAGGTCGGCAGGCCCTCGCGCGGCAGCGATGCGTAGAACTCCTCGACCATGCCCATGTGCAGCTTCGGCAGGACCGGATAGTCCTGGATGCGTTCGTAGTTCTGCAGCATGTCCTCGCTCGGGCCACCGCCGCCGTCGCCCCAGCCGAACGCGAGCAGGGTTTCGTCCTGGATGCGCTTGCCGATGAAGTTCGTCCAGGTCTGATGGACGTCCTGCGGGTTGATGTGTCCGTTGTAGCCGCCATTGGGGTTGAGGAAGCTGTGGGCGAGCACCTTGCTGCCGTCGTTGCCCTCCCACCAGAACAGATCGAAGGGGAAGGTGTTGTTCTCGTTCCAGTTGAGCTTCGTCGTGAAGAAGCCGGTCAGGCCCGCCTGCAGCAGCAGTTGCGGGATGCCGCCGGAGAAACCGAAGACGTCCGGCACCCAGGCGACCGTGCTGCGCCGGCCGAAGGTCCGCTCGAAATACCGCTGGCCGTAAAAGAGCTGCCGCGCGTAGGCTTCGCCGCCGGTGACCTGTCCGTCCGGCTCGGTCCACGACCCGCCGATCGGCTCCCAGCGTCCCTCGGCGACGCGTTGCTTGATCCGCTCCAGCAACTCGGGGTCGTCTTCTTCCATCCACGTGTAGGCCTGCGCCGACGACTGGTTGAAGGTGAAATCCGGGTAGCGCTCCATCAAATAGAGGACGCTGGACCACGTGCGGCGAATCTTGCGTCGCGTTTCGGCGACCGGCCACAGCCAGGCGAGGTCGATGTGGGCGTGTCCGGTGAGCGTCAGCGTGCCGATCGGCGGGTAGCGGTCCCGAATCTTCGCCAGTCCGGCGGCGATGACCTCCCGGGCGCGGTCGCAGGCGGCCAGCGCCGCCTCGGGCAGCGGCTCCAGGGAGCCGTGCGGGGGCGGGACGTGCCAGAGGCCCATCACCGGCAGGTTGCCCGCGAATCCAGGAAGGCCGTAGTCGCCCTGGCCGACGCTCCAGGTGTTGCCGCCTTCGGCATCGCCGGAAACGTAGCGGATTTGGGCGGTCTCGGTGTCCGTCGGCCAGTCGGGCGCCAGCTCGCGATAGGCGGCGTCGACGAGGTCCAGGAAGAGCGGGAACGACTCGTGGTCCTTCAGCTCGGTCGCCGTCTCGACCAGCATCCGCAGGTCGGTTTCCAGCGCGCGCACGCGGTCGTGCGGGATGGTGAGGTGGGCGCGCGACACGGCCGGGTTGTAGACGTGGCTGCCGAACATGCCCTTGGGCACGACGGTCGCCTCGATCTCGATCGTCTCGCCGCCCGTCGCCGATTGGGTGACCTCGAAGTCGTGGTGGAGCGGGTTGAGCCCGACCTGGGTGTGCTCGCCGATGCGGACGAAACCCTCGCCGCCGAGCCACAGCTCCAGCTCGACTCGCTCGCCCTTCCACGCTGTCGGGATCGTCGCCGTCGCCGTCAGCGTGACGGGCGTGTCGACGCTCGGCCAGGCGTCGCCGAGCTTCAGCTCGTGCCTGGCGCCGTCGGCGCCGGTGAAGGTCCAGTCGGTCACGGGCGCGACCCGCGCGTTGCGCCAGGATCGCAGCTCCATCAGCCAGCGCGCCTGGCGCTCGAGTCGTCGCGTGTCGAATCGTTTGAAGTCGTCCAAGGGGCACATCTCCGCGGCGAAGCACTCATGCAAATGTCGGTTGGAGTGTCGCACACGCCACCGCGCGATGAAGAGGCGGTTGCTCGTGGCGGACGGAGCTTGACGCGGTTGCCGCCGCCCGATACGATGACCGGGTCAGTTGGCATAAACGACCGATGATCGAAAGCGAGCGTCCCATGCGAGTCACCATGTTGAGCATCCCCACGACTATCTGCCTCAGCATGGGAAGCGAGCCGCATGGAGCGAACGCTCAATATCGGAATCCTGGCGCATGTTGACGCCGGCAAGACCAGCCTGACCGAACAGATCCTCTACCGCGCCGGCGTCGTCGCCGCGCCCGGCAGCGTCGACAAGGGCACCGCGCAGACCGACACGATGGAGCTGGAGCGCCAGCGCGGCATCTCCATCCAGTCGGCCGTCACGTCGTTCCGGATCGACGATCTCACCGTTAACCTGATCGATACTCCCGGACACGCCGACTTCATCGCCGAGGTCGAGCGCGTCATCGGCGTGCTCGACGCCGTCATCCTCGTCATCTCGGCGGTCGAAGGCGTCCAGTCGCAGACGCGCCGGCTCTCCCGCGCGATCGCGAGCCTCGACCTGCCGTGCCTCATCTTCGTCAACAAGCTCGACCGCCCCGGCGCGAGGGGCGACGCCCTTCTCGACGAGATCGTGCGGGAGCTCCAGCGCGCCGTCGTGCCGTTGTCGACCGCATCGGGGCTCGGCACGCGCGAGGCGTCGACCGAGCGGCGCGATGTCTCCCGGCCCGAGGTGATAGAGACGCTCGCCGATGTGCTTTCGCGGCACGACGACGCCCTGCTCGAACGCTGGCTCGCCGCCGGTGGTCGACTGGAGCCGTGCGAGCTCCGTGAATCGCTCCGGCGACAGGTTGCCTGCGCCACCGTGACGCCGTTGCTGCACGGCTCGGCAATGACCGGCGTGGGGGTCGATGTGCTGCTCCGCACGATCGTCGAGCTCATGCCGATCGCCGCCGGCACGGAAGACGCCCCGGTTTCGGCCGAGGTGTTCAAGGTCCAGCGCCTGCCCACGGGCGAGCGACTCCTGCTGTGCCGCGTTTGGGCCGGCACCCTGCACAACCGCGAAATCGTGCCGATCGTGCGGCCGCACGGCCAGGAGGACATCGAGCCGGCCCGGATCACCGGCATCGACCGTTTCCGCGATGGCCGGGTGGAGCTGGCGCAGGAGGCCGGTGCGGGCGAGATCGTCCGCGTCCACGGGTTGAGCGAGGCGCGCATCGGCGACTGGCTCGGCGCGGCCATCCGGGAGCGCGTGCCCGCCTTCGAGCCGCCCGTGTTCGAATCGCGAATCGCGGCGAATGATCCAGACGACCAGGTCCGCCTCAACGCCGCGCTGGCCGACCTGGTCGACCAGGATCCGCTGATCGGCGTGCGGCGCGACCTGGGCAGCGG
>JAEVYR010000435.1 GCA_023392645.1 Chloroflexota bacterium
GGACGCGCATCTCGCCCCGGGGCCGTGGCAGGGCGCCACCGGCCGGCTGATGCGCCAGTGGTTCGCCCGCGCCGGTTTCGACCCCGACCGCTTCTACGACGACTGGTATTTCACCAGC
This sequence comes from Chloroflexota bacterium, assembly GCA_023392645.1. Lineage (GTDB taxonomy): Bacteria > Chloroflexota > Chloroflexia > Thermomicrobiales > UBA6265 > JACCVC01. The sequence continues at coordinate 119 of JAEVYR010000435.1, forward strand.
ATCACGAAGTGCTTCCCCGGCAAGTCGGCCTCCGGCAACGGCGACCGGGCGCCGTCCGGGAAAGAGCGCGCGCTCTGCCGCCCGCACCTCGACACCGAGCTGGCGCTGGTGCGGCCGCCGCTGATCCTCACGATGGGGCGACTCGCCGCCGAGGCGGTCATTCCCGGCGCGAGATCGCTCTCGCTGAAGGACCTCGTCGGCACGGTTCGCACGGTCGAGCTGCCGCACGGCGAGGTACCGGTCGTGCCGCTGCCGCACCCCTCCGGCGTCGGCCGCTGGCTCAACGATCCGGACAACCGCGCGCTCGTCGACCGGGCGATGGACGCGCTGGCCGAGCTCCGCTCGGTGCCGGCATGATGCCCGAATCGATCCTCGACCGCCCGGCCCCGCCGGCGGATCGCCGTATCCCCTACGGCAACGGCCCGCTCCAGTTCGCCGACCTGCGCCTGCCGGCTGGCGACGGACCGCACCCGTGCGCGATCGCCATCCACGGCGGCTTCTGGCGCAACCGCTACGGGCTGGACTATCTCGGGCATCTCTGCGTCGCACTGGCCGCACGAGGCATCGCGACCTGGAACATCGAATATCGCCGCCTCGGCGATCCGGGCGGCGGCTGGCCGGGCACATTCCACGACGTCGCCGCCGCGAGCCGGTATCTCGTCGATCACGCCACCGAGCTCGGCGTCGACCCTGAGCGCGTGATCGCGATTGGCCATTCGGCCGGCGGGCACCTCGCGAGCTGGCTGGCGAGCCTGGAAAACGTCCCGGCGGACAGCGAGATCGCGACCGCGCCGCTGGAGTTGCGAGGCGCGGTGCCGCTGGCCGGCGTGATGGATCTGGAGCGATGCTGGGAGCTGCACCTGAGCGACGACGTAGTCGTCGATTTCCTCGGCGGGACGCCGGCGGAGGTACCGGAGCGCTACGCGGCCGCGTCCCCGGCGGCGCTGGCGCCCTCCCCCATTCCGCACCTGCTGGTGGATGGGACGTGGGACGAGAACGTGCCGATCGAGCTGAGCGAGCGGTACCAGCAAGCGGCGGCGGGCGGCACATCCGCCCTGCTGGCGCTGCCCCGGGCCGACCACTTCGACGTCGTCAACCCCGACTCGCCCGCCTGGCCGGCGATCGAGAACGCGATCGTCCGCCTCGCCGGCGAGTGACCCATTGACGCGCACCAGATTCAGCCCGTCGCCCCGCGCCGAGGTGCGCGCATGCGTCGAAGATCGCAACGTCCGATTCCCGATCCCGAGACATGCCGGCATTCCAGGCCGGGGCGATCCCTCGGCTCAGCGTCGACGCATGCGCGTCTCGCCAGCTCGGCACGACAATCGCTTCACGCTTGCACTGGAGCTCACGCCCTCGCTTGTCACCCGCACAGCATGGCCGGGGACAGATGTCCGCCCGTACCCCGCTGCGGCCTACGCGGTGGCGAAGCGGCCGACGACGTCCTCAACGTGGGCCCCTTCGAGGGTTTCGGTGAACATGCGGTAGTAGGCGACTTCCTCGCGGGTCCGCAGCGGCGGCTCGACTTGGTTCCGCTCGCGCGTGAACTCGGCGTCGGAAACGGTCTCCGCGACAGCCGCCTGGAGCGCATCGACGGCGCCCGAGCCATCCCCGAACTGCGCCTTCTTGCGCCAGAGCACGTCCTCCGGCAGCCAACCCTCGAACGCCTCGCGCAGCAGCCGCTTCTCGACCTCGCCGCCGTTGATCAGCTTCCATTCGGCCGGGATCGCGAACGCGGTCTCGATCATCGCCTTCGCGACGAACGGCATCCGCGCCACCAGCCCGTGCCGGGTGGTGGTGCGATCCACGCGCTGGAAACCGATGTTGTGCCCCTGCTCCAGCCCGTCGATCAGCGCGCGTTGCAGCGCGTCGGCATCGTCGAACCGGGCGAGGTAGGCATAGCCGCCGAAAATCTCGTCGGCGCCCTCGCCACACAGCACGACGTCGACATGCCGCGCGGCGACCTCGGCCACAAAGTCGTTGGCGACCGCGCTGCGAACGAGCGATGGGTCGAAGTTCTCCAGCCCCTGGACGACCTCGGGCAACCGTTCCAGCGCCTCGGTTTCGGAATAGGTCAGCTCGAAATGCTCGGTACCGAGCGCCTCGGCGACCTCGCGCGCCGCGACGAGATCGGGCGCGCCCTCGGCCCCGACCGCGAAGGTCTTCAGCGTGCAGCCCCGGTCGCGGGCGATCCGCGCCGCGATGGCGGTGATGAGGCTCGAATCGAGACCTCCGGAGAGCAGCGCGCCGATCTCCCCCCCACCCCGCATCTGCCGGTCGACGCTTTCGATCAGCGCCGCGCGGATGCGCTCGCGCGTCTGTTCGGGCGAGATGCTGTCCGGCGCGGGAGAGCGCGCCAGCTCCGGCGGCACCGCGTGCCCGAAGCGCTCCAGCCCACCTTCGGGCGTCCAGGTGTGTCCCGGCGGGAACCAGCCGACATCGGGAAGCCAGTCGTCGTCGAACGCGCCCAGCTCGGAGGCGAACAGCGTCGTGTCACCGCGGCGGGCCCAGTAGAGCGGCCTGATTCCGAGCGGATCGCGAGCGGCGACGAAGCGGCCGTCTCCACCGGCGATCACCAGCGCGAACGCGCCATCGAGCGCGGCGAGTCCCTCCGGCCCCTTCAGCATGAACCAGCGCAGCGCCAGGTCGAGCCCCGGAGGGACGACCGGTCCCTCATCGTCGATGCCGAACAGTTCGCCGTCGGCGGCCATGCGCAGGTCACGCACGCCACGCAACATCGGCGACTCGCCGGGCATCACGCGCGCACCCAGCCAGGCGTCGCCGACGATCCCGCTCGCCGCGCCACCGGGGCCGCGGTGTGCGAGCCGGTCGAGCATGCGGCTCGTGGTATCAACGTCGATCGGTCCATGGATGGCGACAATACCGCTCATTGCGAAGGGGGCTCCTTGCGGGAGTGTGGGCGCGCAGGCACGCCAGGATAGTGGTAACCGCGTGGGTCAACCGGGCATCATCGCACAGGCACCGCACGAGCGCTGCCAGCGGTGATACCGGGCATCGGGACGGTCGGGCCCGCGATCAGACGGCGACGGCGGCCGCCTCGTGGGCGCGACGCATCGCGACGTGGGTCGCGATCTCGGCCAGCATCGCCTCGGCGCGGGCACGGGTGCGCTCGTCGGTGATCTCGCCAGCGTCGCCGAACGCGTCGCGGGAGACCGTGACGACGGTCGGGACGAGGCTGCCGCGCATGCTCCGGATCGATGTTTGCAGCGTGTTGACGGCGTTGATCGCGCTCGGACCGCCGTAGGACGCCAGCCCGACCGGCCGGCCGGCGAAATGGCTGCCCGGCGCGCCGTTGCCGGCGTAGAGCGAGTCCAGCACGTTCTTGATCGCGCCGGACATCGAGCCGTGGTAGGTCGGCGAGCAGATCAGGTAGGCATCGGCCTCGGCCACCCGCGCGATCAGGCGCCGCAGCGTCTCGGGCTGCTCCTCCAGCGGGATATCGTCGTTGTAAACGGGCAGCGCGAGATCGTGAACGCTGGCGACCTCGACCGCGATGCCGTGATCGGCGGCGGTGGCAAGGATCGCCTGCATCGCCTGGAACGTGCGCGAGGTGGCGCGGACACTGCCGCCGATGGCGAGCAGGCGGATCGGAGGCTGGTGGTCAGGAAGCATGGAATTGGGTCCCTCGGGGGTTGAAACGGTCGCGAGCGACCTCGCCGGAGGAGCGCCGGGCGGGTCATCGCGGAAATCTGCTTCCCAAAGTATAGCGCTAAACGCCGCGAGGCCGATGAACGCCCTGTATCGGCGACTTGCCCGCGCACCCGCCTTCCGGTGCAGGCCGGGTTCGCCGCGGGCAATGCCGCCAGTGATGAGGGCAAACCAGCCAGTTCACCCCACGTCAGCGTCACCACGCGCATCACGTGTCCGTTTCGGGACCCGCGATCAGAATTTCGGCTGCTCGGTTGCTTCGACGGGGTCGGCACCGACGAGGAAGTCGAAATCGCACCCCGCCGGGGCCTGGGTGACGTGGTCGAGGTAGAGCCGACCGTAGCCGCGCCTGAACGCCGGCTCCGGCGGTTGCCATGCCGCCCGGCGGCGCTCAAGCTCGGCCTCGTCGACGTGGAGGTGAATGCGGCGGTTCGGCACATCGAGCTCGATCTCGTCGCCGTCGCGCACCAGCGCCAGCGGGCCGCCGACCGCGCTCTCCGGCGCGACGTGGAGCACGATCGTCCCGAACGCGGTGCCGCTCATGCGCGCGTCCGAGATGCGGACCATGTCGCGCACCCCCTGTTTCAACAGCTTGCCGGGCACCGGGAAGTTGCCGACCTCCGGCATGCCGGGTCCGCCGACCGGCCCGACGTGTTGCAACACCAGCACATCGTCCGGCGTGACGTCGAGATCGGGCGCGTCGATGCGAGCGCGGAGGTCGTCCATGTCGCGGAAGACCACGGCGCGGCCCCGGTGCGTCAACAGCTCGGGCGTCGCCGCCGCGTGCTTGATCACCGCGCCGTCCGGAGCGAGGTTGCCGCGCAGCACGGCGGTGCCTCCCTCCGGCTGGATCGGGTTGTCGAGCGTCCGGATGATGTCGGGGTCCACGATCCCGGCGCCGGCGACGTTCTCGGCGAGCGTCTTTCCCGTGATCGTGAGCGCGTCGCCGTGCAGCAGCGGCAGGAGCTCCCGCATCACGGCGGGGATGCCGCCGGCCTCGAAGAGATCCTCCATCTGGTACTTGCCGGCCGGGCGCATGTTGGCGATCAGCGGCGTGCGCCGGCTGATCTCGTCGAAGAGCTCCAGCGGCAGCTCGATGCCGAGCCGCCCGGCAATGGCCGGCAGATGGACGATGGCGTTGGTGCTGCCGCCGAGCGCGCTGAACAGCGTGATCGCGTTTTCGAACGCCTCCCGCGTCATGATGGACGACGGCCGGACGCCCTCCCGGGCGAGATCGACGATCCGCCGTCCGGCGGCAGTGGCGAGACGACGGCGGCGCATATCCGGCGCGGGGATGGCGCCGTTGCCGGGCATGGCGATGCCGAGCGCCTCGATCAGCGAGTTCATCGTCGAGGCGGTGCCCATCACCATGCAGTGCCCGGCGCTGCGGACGATACCGTCCTCGATGTCCTTGTAGGTGGCGTCGTCGAGGGTGCCGGCGCGGTGCTCGGCGGTAAGGCGGCGGCAATCGGTGCAGGCGCCGAGGGTCTGGCCGCGGAAGTGGCCGTTGAGCATCGGGCCGCCGCTGACGACGATGGCGGGGAGGTCGGCGCTGGCGAGCCCCATCAGCGCGGCCGGAGTGGTCTTGTCGCAGTTGACGAGCAGGATCACGCCGTCGAGCGGCTGGGCACGGATCATCTCCTCGGTGTCCATCGCGGCGAGGTTGCGGTAGAGCATCGAGGTCGGGCTGAGGAAGATCTCGCCGAGGGAGATGGTCGGGAACTCGAGCGGGAAGCCGCCGGCCTGCCAGACGCCGCGCTTGACCGCCTCGGCGAGGTCAGTCAGGTTGGCGTTGCAGTTGTTGAGCTCGCTGGCGGTGTTGCAGATGCCGATCACCGGGCGGGCCATGTCGGTGTCGTCGAAGCCCATCGCCTTGGTAAAGGCGCGATGGGTGAACCCCGCCACGCCGCCCTCGCCGAAAAACGTGCCGCTGCGGCTCTTCGCTTCCTCATTCGTCATGAAGTCCCCCTGCCGCCGTGCCGCTCGTCATGCCGCCCCAGGGGCGGCACGAGGGGGTGGCTGCCCGGGTTTGAG
>JAEVYR010000483.1 GCA_023392645.1 Chloroflexota bacterium
GTGGCCGGCTCATCGAGCAGCAGCAGATCGGGTTCAGCGATCAGCGCGCGGGCGATGCGGATTCGCTGGCGCTCGCCGTGGGAGAGCGTTTTGACCTCACGCTCACCGAATCCGCCACAGCCGACCATCGCCAGCAGCTCGCGGGCGCGGACGTAGTCGGCGGGCGTCCAGTCCTCCCACTTCGGCCAGATGCTGTTGCGCAGACCCGTCAGCACGACCTCGTCGGGCGTGAGCCAGTCGAGCATCCGGGCGGCGGGATCGACGCGGCCGATGCGGGCACGCAGGGCGCGCATGTCGGTGCGGCCGAAGGTTTCGCCGAGGATCCGGGCCGAGCCGGTGCTGGGGTGACGCTCGGCGCCGACGACCGACAGAAGCGTCGTCTTGCCGGCGCCATTCGGCCCCAGTACGACCCATCGCTCGCCGGGCCGCACACGCCAGTCGATGTCATGTATGAGCGCCTTTTTCTCGGGCGTTCGCACCGTCACGTTGTCGATCTCGACGACCGCTTCCACCTGCTTCTCCTTGCGTTCGCGCCGGCCGGCACCGATCTCCGCCGACCGGAATCTTCGGCAGCCTATCGAATCAGGATGCATCTGGCCATCCCTCCGAACCAGCCGCGGGAAGCGAGCCAATCAAAGTTGACAGTCGTGTTCGCGCTGAGTACCGTACACGCACGGCGCTATGCGAAATCGATGCCGGCTCGACAACCGACTTGGTTTGGACAGTCACGCCGCCTGCCTTCAGGTGGTAACCTGCGGCGATCATGAGACCGCATCAGCAGCAGATCAGCGACATGGCGACGCCGTGCCGCAAACTGTGAGGCGTGAGCCGGGCACGCGCGCCACATCGCCCGGTATGGACGTGTCAAGCCGGAGGCGACCCGCCCCGGCAGCAGAGGAGCGTAACACCTATGGCACATCGCATCGATCGACGATCGCTGGTCAAGGGAACCGCCGGCGCGGCAGGAGCCGCCGTGCTGGCATCGAGCGCGTTCCACGTTCCGAATATCATCGCCAAACAGGACAAGACGCCGGTCCTGATGTGGACGCAGTCCACCGCCGACTCGCTCGAAGCCCAGCAGAAGATCGTCGACACCTTCAACGAGCAAAGCGAGGACGTCGAAGTCACGCTCGAGCAAATCCCGCCGGGAGAGGTCACCGACTCGGCCAAGCTGATCACCGCCGTGCGCGGCGGCACCGGGCCGGACTGCTACTACCTCGACCGCTTCATCGTCGCCGAGCGCGCCGCCAACGGCCTGCTGCAGGATCTGACGCAACTGCTCGAGGACAACGACGTTGACCCCGCGCTGAGCGACTACCTCGATTTCGCCGCGGCCGAGGCGAGCTATGACGGCAAACCCTTTGCCCTGCCATTCGACACCGACGTCCGCGCGCTCTACTACAACAAGACGCTGCTGACCGAGGCCGGCGTCGACCTCGAGCCGTTCGACGAGGCCAACGGCCCGATGACTTGGGACGCCCTCCAGGAGGCCGCCAACGCGGCCAACAAGGACAACTCCAGCGGCGACAACTTCGACCAGATGGGGTATGTGCCCTACTTCAACCAGGCGTGGCACTACACCTACGGCTTCTCGTGGGGCGCGACCTTCTTCGACAAGGAGAAGTGCGAAGTCACACCGAACACACCGGAGATGGTCGAGGCGATGCAGTGGGTCTACGACTACTGCGCCGATCTGGGGCCGGACAAGGTACAGGCCTTCATCCAGGCCGCGATGAAGCCGGGCGCGCCGCCGCAGGAGAGCCCGTGGACGCAGAACCGGCTCGCCACGATGGTGACCGGCGACTGGCAGATCGCCTCCAACATGAACTACGCGCCGGACATGGACTACGGCATCACCTGGCTGCCGGTGCCCAACGAGGGCGATGAGTCCCAGACGTGGGCCGGCGGATGGTCGCTGGTGATCCCGCAGGGCGCCAAGCAGCCCGAGGCGGCGGCCAAGTTCCTGATCTACGCCTGCGGCGAGCCGGGACAGCGCATTTACACCGAGGACACCGCGCACCTGCCGACGTTCGCGGCTCTCACGGAGGACAAGAGCCTCTACAACGAGCGGCACCTCTTCTTCGCGGAGAAGCTCCTGCCGACGGCGCACAACCGCCCGCCGCTGCCGGTCGGCGCGAAGTACTGGGACGACCTCACCGCGGCGTTCCAAAAGATCTACCTGAACCAGGAAGAGCCGCAGCCGGCGCTGGACGAGGCCCAGAAGAGCACCCAGGGTGCGCTCGGCCCGTTCTGCCCGATCGGCTAGCTCGTTTCCACAATGGCGGGCGGCATGCCGCCCGCCCGACCCCTCGACCCGGGCTACCTCGCGCCCGGCCTGGCCGTGCTCGCCTGTCCCGGGTCCAGGAGGACCACGGTGGCCACCACCCCTTCGACCGCGCAACCGCAGCCATCCACGACGACCGCCCGGCGCGGCCGGTTTTCGCGCACCGAGCGCAAGAACCTGCTTCTGGGGCTCCTGTTCATCTCGCCGTGGTTTATTGGCTTTCTCGCGTTCCTGGTCTACCCGATCTGGTACACGATCCAGCTCAGCTTCACCCGCTACGGCGGCTTCGGCGAGCCACTCTGGATCGGGCTGGACAACTACCGCTACATGCTGGATGACAGCGTCTTCTGGACCAGCGTGTGGAACACCTTCTACTACACGGCCCTGGCCGTGCCGATCGGTGCCGTCGTCGCGATGATTCTCGCCCTGGCGATGAACCAGCCGATGAAGGAAATCCCGATCTATCGGGCGATCCTGTTCCTGCCTTCGGTGTTGCCGCTGTTCGCGATCTCATTCATTTTCATCACGCTGCTCGACCCCAACCAGGGCATTGTCAACGAGTTCCTGCGCCGGTTCGGCTTCAACCCGCCCAACTGGTTCGGCGATCCCGCCTACGCGAAGATCGGCATCGTGATGATCGCCCAGTTCGGCGCCGGCCAGGTCGCGCTTATCTTCCTCGCCGGGCTCAAGGGCATTCCGCAGCATCTCTATGAGGCGGCGATGCTCGACGGCGCCGGCCCGTGGCGCCGCTTCTGGAGCGTCACGCTGCCGCTGATGACGCCGGTGATCCTCTACGACCTCATCCTCGGCATCAGCCTGGGACTCCAGGTCTTCACCCAGGCGTACATCATCACCGCGGGCGGTCCAGCCCAGGCGACCACCTTCTACGTCTATTACCTCTACAACAACGCCTTCCGGTATGGCGGGCAGATGGGCTACGCGTCGGCCATGGCGGTCGTCCTGTTCATCGTCACGTTCGTCATCGCTGGGCTCGTTTTCGTCACCTCCGACAAATGGGTGCACTACGACGTCAGTTGATCCCGCGCCGACAGGAGCCGAACCATGGCTGTCGCCACCGCCAGACCCGAACACGAAGAGCGCCTTCGCGCGCGGCACCGGGCTCGCGCGAGAACGTCGCGACTGCTCAGCCAGCAGATCATTCCACGCGTCATCCTGATCGTGATGTGCGCGATCTTCATCCTCCCGTTTTACTGGATGGTCGTGATCGGGCTGAAAGGCAATGAGGAGCTGACGCTCTACCCACCGTCGCTCTATCCGCACAACCCGGTGTGGTCGAACTTCAAAGACGCCACCGAGGTGTTCCCGTTCTGGCGCTTTGCCTGGAACACGACGGCCATCACGATCCTCACGATCCTCGGCTCGGTGATCGCCAACCCGATCATCGCCTACGGGTTCAGCCGGATCGAGTGGCCCGGGCGCGACAAGGTGTTCCTGGTCGTGCTGGCGACGGTGTTCATGCCGTTCCCGGTGCTGATCATCGCGCTGTTCGACATCTGGGCGAAGATCGGCCAGTTCACCACGGAGCACAACATTCCGTTCATCGGCGGCATCAACACCTACTGGCCGCTGGTGCTGCCAATGTGGTTCGGGCAGGCGTTCTGGATCTTCCTGATGCGGCAGTTCCTGCTGCAAATCCCTAAGGATCTCTCGGACGCGGCGCGGCTGGACGGCGCCAACGAATTCCAGATCTTCCGGCAGATCATCCTGCCGCAGACGCTGCCGGCGCTGGGTGTGATCGCGATCTTCGCGTTCATCCACGCCTGGAACGACTTCCTCGGGCCGCTGATCTTCCTCCAGAACTCGAGCAAGTACACGCTCTCGATCGGCCTGACGTTCTTCCAGCAGCAGGATGCCTACGATGTCCAGTTCAACCTGCTGATGGCGGCATCGGCGCTGATCGTGTTGCCCGTGGTGGTGATGTTCCTGCTGTTCCAGCGAGCATTCGTCGAGGGCATCAGCATCGGCAGCATCAAGTAGCGCCAGGCTCTCGGACGTGTTTGCGCATGGGAGGGGCTGGTCCCCTCCTCACCAGTTCGTGCGCATCGCCGAAGACAGCTCGTCGCGATACTCACCCAGATCGTGACGATGCACCGCTTCCGAGCGCGTCCAGAGCTCACCCTACGGGCACGTCAGGCCCTCGGACCAGTTGGCCGGCATCGCGGGCACGTCCCACTCCCGCTCCGGTCGCCACCTCTCCAGCCCCTGCCCGAATGGCCACTGCCGCGCCTCGATCTCCTCGATGAAGCGTCGACCTTCAGCCCTGACGGCATGCAGCAACACGGGCGAGATCAGTTCGTGCTCGATCGCGATCGCGAACTCGTCCTCATCCTTCCAGCGCCAGGTCAGGTCAGGCGCGACGACGATGTCGAGCAGGTAATCCTCCGTGTCGAACCCCACCGGCGACCGTTCCAGCGGCGCCTGGAGGTTCACGTAGTAGCTCTGGAACGACCAGTCGGCCTCGGCCCAGAACACCCACACGGCCCCAAGACGGTGCGGCTCGTGGATCATCAGGGTGTGGTTGTGCGTCCAGACGTCATCGGCGAGCCCGCCGACTATCCGCTCTCGCTCGACAAACGGGGTGCTCCGCCGGATCCGCTGGCCATCCCGCGTCGCCTGCGCCTTGATCGGCGTCCCCGCGGCGAGATACAGCACGGTCCGCGACGCGTCGTGCTCGACCACGCGGACTGGCGCCACGACATCCGCCGGGTCGTGACGTCGCCAGCGCATGGTGACGACGTCTCCCGTCGCGTAGAAACTCTCCTGGTTGGGCTCGGTCATGAGGCGGCGTCCAGTCCGGTCTATACTTGGAGGTCAGATTCCCACGGTCCCTGCCCCTGCGGTGATCGTTGTTCGCGGAGAAGCATCGCACATGGCTGCCACCCTGGAGAGCATCAGCAAGAACCTCAACGAGCTGGAGCGGCGCTACGCCGAGCTCGACCACCTCATGGCCGATCCGGCGGTGGCGACCAACCCGGACAAGCTCATGGCGCTCGGCAAGGAGCGTTCCGATCTCGAGCAGATCGTCGGCGCGTGGCGCGAGCTGCGTGCCATCGACGCGCAGATCGATGACGTGCGGGTCATGGCGGAGGATAGTGACCGCGAGATGGCCGCGCTCGCCGACGAGGAGCTCAAGACGCTCCGCGCCCGGGAGAGCGAGCTGACGGCGGCTATCCAGCGCCTGCTCGTGCCGAAGGATCCCAACGACGAGAAGAACGTCATCGTCGAGATTCGCGCCGGCACCGGTGGCGACGAGGCCGCGCTGTTCGCGGCCGACCTGTTCCGCATGTACACCCGCTACGCCGAGCACCAGCGCTGGAAGACCGAGGTCCTGTCGGCGACCGGAACCGACGGCGGCGGCTTTCGGGAGATCATCTTCGAGGTCAGGGGCGACGGCGCCTACAGCTACCTGCGCTATGAGTCCGGCGTGCACCGGGTCCAGCGAGTGCCCGCGACGGAGAGCCAGGGCCGGATCCACACCAGCACCGCCAGCGTGGCGGTGTTGCCGGAGGCCGAGGAGGTCGACCTGCAAATCAACGACAACGATCTCAAGATCGACGTCTACCGCTCGTCCGGGCATGGCGGGCAGAGCGTCAACACGACCGACTCGGCCGTCCGCATCACGCACCTCCCCAGTGGCCTGGTGGTGACGATGCAGGATGAGAAGTCGCAGTTGAAAAACAAGACGAAGGCGATGAGCGTGCTGCGATCGCGCCTCTACGAGCTGGAGCAGCAGCGGCTGGCGGATGAGCGCGGCGACGCGCGACGGTCGCAGATCGGTTCCGGCGAGCGCAGCGAGAAGATCCGGACCTACAATTTCCCGCAGGATCGCATCACCGACCACCGCATCAAGAAGAGCGTCAGCAACATCCCCGGCGTGCTCAACGGCGAGCTGGACGACCTGATTGGCGATCTCCGCGCCGCCGACGAGGCCGAGCGCCTCGCCGATGCCGGCATCACCGACGACGCCGCGGCGGCGGTGTCGTAACCCCGCATCGACGCCGACGGCATCTCGGAAGTCCGGGTCGCACGCGGACGGAGCCTGCCGATCCGGCGACCGACCATGCCCGACCTGCACCTGGTTCACGCGACGACCACATCAGCCGCCGAGGACGTCGACCCACGCGGCGATGGCATCGAGCATCTCCGCGACGAGATCCCGCGACGTCTGGTCTGTCAGCTCGCCGAGCTGGTTGTACTTGTCGGCGGCGTAGGTGACGTAGATCTCCGGCTCCGGGATCGGCACCATCCCGATCGCCGTCGCGATCTGCCGCAGGTGCAACTGTGCCCGCATCGTGCCGGAGCGTCCCGCCGACGCGCCCATGATCGCCAGCGGCCGACCGCGCAGCGGCGAATGACCCGCCGGCGCTGCGGCCCAGTCGAGCGCATTCTTGAGGACCCCGGAGATCGAATAGGAGTATTCGGGCGTGCAGACCAGCAACGCGTCGGCCCGTTCGAGCTGCGCGCGAAAATCGCGCACCGAGGCCGGAAAGCCGCGCCGCTCGATGTCTTCGCTGTAAAACGGGAGGTCGTGAATGGGCACCTCGTAGAGGTGGACCCGGTCGGGACGCAGCAGCATCGCCGTGCGCAACAGGCCCCGGTTGTAGGAGTTCCGCCG
>JAEVYR010000613.1 GCA_023392645.1 Chloroflexota bacterium
CCTCCGTGCCGCGTTTCAGTGGCTGCTCGACGCCGGCGAATGGGGCCTCGCCAGCCAGCTCGGCTGGAACCTCTGGACGTACTGGTGGATTCATGGCTACCACGTCGAGGGGCGGGAGTTCATGGGCCGCATCCTCGACGAGGGCGGCGAGCTGTCGCCGCTCGTTCGCGCTCGCGCGCTCGGCGTCGCCGGCGAGATGGCGTTCGGGCAGGCCGATCTCGCCCGGGCGGCCGTCGCCAGCGAGGAGAGCGCCGCGCTGTTCGCCGCAGCCGGTGACGAAGTCTCCGCCTCGCGCGTCGGGTTGGTGCTCGGCCTGATCGCGATCGCCCGGGAGGACCTCGATGCCGCCCAGCGGCACCTGGCGGCGGCCGCCGCCGTCTTTCGCGCCGCCGGCACGCCGCATTGGGCCTCGCTCGTGATCAGTGCCCTGGGGATGGTGCCGTTCCGCACGGGCGACTACGACCGTTCCGAGATGCTTCTCGCGGAGGGACGCGCATTGTCCGTCGAGGCCGGGGATCGCTTCAGCCGCTACATCGCCCTCTACAACGCCTCCCGCCTCGCGCTCGCCCGCAACGATCTCCCCCAGGCCGTCGCGCTGTTCCTGGAGGGGCTGCGGTTCTCGCTCGACGCCAACGATCGCGCCAACGTCGCCTATTGCCTGGAGGGTCTCGCCGCGATCGCCGTCGCCCGCGACCGGCACCGTGACGCCGCTCGCCTGCTCGGCGGGGCGCACGCCCTCTTCGAGACGGTCGGCGGTCGCGTCTACACCTACCGGCCCGACGGCGCCCTGCGCGAGCGGACGGAGGCCGCCGCTCGGGAGCGCCTCGACTCCGCGAGCTGGGTGACGGCGTGGGGCGAAGGCGCGGCGATGTCGGTAGAGGAGCTCGTCGCGACGGGCGAGGCGCTGGCCGACGCGGCCGGGTAGGGACGCGCCCTCCCCTTGCACGTCGCCGCGACCTTCCCGATACTGACGCCATTCCATTCGCAGGAATTGGGCTTTGGTGCGATGCCGCGAGAGCCGAGCGGGGCGGTCCCTGGAAGACCGCGCCCCCGATCCGTATCGAGCGAGGAGGCGCCCATGTTGAGAATCGCGACGGCGTCCGTCAACTGGAACAACGACGACCTCGGGGATGCCATCGAGTATCCCTTCCCGATGATCCTCGACCGCGTCCGCGAGGCCGGCTACGACGCGATCGAGTACCACCCGCTCTTCGGCAACGACATCGACGCGCTCAACCGCGAGGCGCGGGAGCGCGGCATCGCCTGGTGCGGGACCTACCACCCCATCGACCTCGTCGCCGGGCCGCTGACCGAGGCGCAGCGTGACGCCGTTGAGGTCAAGGCCGCCCGCCTCGCCGCGCTCGGCTGTCACCACATGGTCATCGCCCAGATGCAGGTCCCCGAGCGGGTCGCCATCGCCGGACAGGTGCCGGAGGACGGCTCGCAGTCGCTGCCGCCGGAGGCGTACTCGCTCGCGGCCGCCAACCTGCACGACGCCGCGGCCGTCGCCCGGCGTCACGGCGTCGTGCTCCACTTTCACAATCACGTCGGCACCTGGATCGAGACCCCGGCCGATCTGGACGCGCTGCTGGCGCACCTCGACACGTCGCTGGTCGACCTCTGCTTCGACACCGGTCACTACGCCTACGGCGGCGGCCAGGCGCTGGCGTTCATGCGCGACAACCTGGAAGCGATCGGCTACCTGCACCTCAAGGACGTCGACGCCACCATCCTGGCCGAGGCGCGCGAGCAGGGGTGGAGCTTCCTGGAGGCGCTCGAGCACGTCATCTTCTGCCCGCTCGGCGACGGCTCGGCGCGCATCCCGGAAATTCTCACGCTCCTGAACGACAGTGATTTCGGCGGCTGGGTCGTGGTCGAGCAGGACACCTGCCACGGCGACCCCACCGCCGTCGCCCGCCAGAACCGAAACTACATCGCCCGCCAGGTCGGCGAGGCGTGAGCGCGCAGATGCCAATGCAGGACACCTGTGAAACAGTTGCCATCCTGAGCCGATGGAGGCGCGGGCGCGCCGACATCGTGTCGAAGGATCCCCCGGCGAAGCCGGTCCGGGTCGTGTCTGCTGGAGTCAGCCCGAGGCCCGGCACACAACGTCGGCGTGGTGGGCCCGCCCCTCCGTGGGCGGGCAATTGAATGGCGCCTGCTGCGCCTGCCCGGGCAGGGAGACCCGGGCCTGCCGTGACGATCGCGTTGATCGAACCATCCCTGAACTGACGAGGCACCCATGACCGCACCACCGAACATCGCCCTGATCGGCATCGGCCGCATCGGCGTCGTCCACGCCCGCACCCTCGCCCGGCTCGGCCACCTCGGCCGCTTCGCCATGATCGTCGACCCCCGCGAGGACGTCGCCCGCGCCCTCGCCGCCGAGTTCAACGTCCCGAACGTCGCCACCGATCCCGGCGCCGCCTTCGACGACGCGGCCATCGACGCCGTCGTGATCGCCTCGCCGACCGACACCCACGAGCCGTGCATCGTCGCCGCCGCGCAGGCCGGCAAGGCCATCTTCACCGAGAAGCCGATCGCCCTCGACCTCGCCGCCACCGACGCCGCCATCGCCGCCGTCGAACGGGCCGGCGTGCGGATGCAGGTCGGCTTCCAGCGCCATTTCGACGCCGGCTACCGCGCCGCCCACAACGCTGTGCAGGAC
>JAEVYR010000615.1 GCA_023392645.1 Chloroflexota bacterium
CGGCACCCGAGGCCATCATCTGGCCTGCGCCAGCAAGCGGAGCAGCACCGTCATCTGCCCAGGCAATAGCCCCAAGGCCGAACATGAACTAAGATTGAAACCGGACCACCCTATGGGGTCAGGCCAAACTAACAACATGTGTGGGCGATAGCATGGGCGCTATTTGGTCAATCGTAGCAAGCACCGTTTCTGCATTATGCGGCCACAAAGCAATAGAAGCATTTGCAATTTCTGAATCCAAGTCTTCGACGAGGAGCTCTTTATCTGCCAACTCAACGACGGACCTGAAGATATATCCGGCACCCGCAAATGATGGATTACCTTTGATTATATGAAGCGCACTCTTGGCAATACCTGTCGGATCATAATCGCCAATCTGATCACTTTCCTCAGGCCAGAAACCTATCATGTGTTTATGGAGGACGGAGTTTTGATCTATAGAATTTGCTGTTTGACTGAACAGCTGGTGTAACAAATCTCCGGCTTCTCCAACAGGTGTTGCAACCAGAATATCGCGACTTACTGGAAATAACCCATCAAGGTACTTCGTATCGTTTCTCATCGCCACAAGGCGGCTACTGAGGTTCTTCCAATGGGATTCAAAAGGCGAAAGCGACCATTCCGACTTGGAGATTCCACGGGCAAAACCGGCATATGCTTTCAATGTATTTTCGCTGAGTTGCGTCTTGTTTACGAAAGCGTCCATCTGTTGAACTAATTCTGTGCGCTCTGATTCAGTTAGTTCCCCAACTTGTGAAGAAAGATACGTCAGCGTTTGTTCAGGTAGAGTAAATAATTCATCGTCAACTACACCATCAACAAACTCATGCCACACATCGTTATGATTTTCTCTCAGAATTTCAGCCGCCCTGACCATGTAATCTGCTGTATCAGAGCCCAAGGCCCACGAATACACTAACGGACTTATTGCAGATGCCGTCTTTGAATCGATGTGTTCTCTCCAACTTACCATCAGGTCTAGGAATTTTGCTCCGCCAGCCTTCCAGTCGAGTGGCCAAGCCCCTTCGGCAAGCATGTCTTTGTCTAGGCGTGTTGCGAAAGCACTTAGAAACTCCCGCGACTGAATCGCCGAACTCAAATTGGCAATACGGTTTGCCTCAATCCATGCCACTGAAACTGCTTCAGCATCTTCGACGCTGACGAGCTTCGAAAGTTGTTGCCACAAAAGCTTCCGATCTTCCTCACCATTTTTTGCAAGATCGTGGAAAACGATATTCAATTTCGCGAAAACTTGAGACTTATCAGCAATGGAATTTGCATCCTTATCAATTGTATCGATGGCAAGACGACTGTATTCACTATTGAGCAGTGGCAGTAGTTGGTCCGGGTACTCATTCACCCACTTTTCGAGTTCGCTAAACGGCAGAGCTTTTTCAGCGTTTGCCGACTGAATTTCGCGAACGATGAGCCACTCTTTCAAAAGAACAGCCGTATTTTGATTTAGTCCATCACGTTTAAGAACCGATAAAACAAGATCAATAGCTGCTTTAACACTAACGGTAAGCTCGTCAATGTTAGGAGTTTGCCTGTTGGGCAATTGCCAATCCAACTTTTGCTTGATCAGCAGATCACCAGCAAACGCCGCGACCACATCTTGTCGGTCGATTGAAGGAATGGATTCGATGATTTCCTGCGCCGCCTCTGGTCCGACGTTCATTCTGGTTATTTTCGAGGTGCTCATTTGACGGGCCAAAGGCACCATTAAACCTCGCCGTAATTGCGAAGGAATTCGGGGGGCTAAGTCAGCTAATACTCTTGCCGCATTGATACGGCGAGCCTCAGTCTCATCAGATAGCTCCTTAGCGAGTTGCTCAAGAAGCTTTATCTGGTCCACCTCTAAATCACTTCGGTCGAGATGATGACCGAATATTTCAAGGACGCCTTGCGTATCACCGGACACAAACGCATCATGAAGTTCCGGCGCGCTGTCACCAAACCTACGGGAAATCGTGTCTTGCGCCAACAGGAGCAAAGGTTGCAAAGATTTTGGCCATCGCAAATCTTGTAGGCTAGATAAGTACTGACGAAGCCCCCTATATTCTTGTCTTACTTGATTTGACGAATTATCTGCATCATTCGATGTAATTATAAAATCCTTCAGGGCATATTTCGCACCCGGAGCGAGACTTTCTAAAGATTCATTCTTGAAAATTAATCGGTCAAACTCGCGAATAAGTTCTGGTCTCTTCTGTAATTCATTGTAAAAGTCTGGGAAATCCACTTTTAATGCACACAACGCAGCCAAAGCGAACGGATGATTCGTCACCGCTCCCTCGTACAGTACGCCGGGCACAACGGAACCGGCTCCATCGCGCTCCCTCAGTACCGCAACCCACCACGACTGAACGAATGAATTTACTATTTGGACCGCGTTTCTAGGGCTTTCGACTCCGACGTGAATAAGGCGTTCGATCAAATCTTGAACTCGGACCCCTCTGCTCTCCAAATCGGCAACGATGCTGCCTGCTTCACGTAGTTTATTTTCAGCGAACAGACGCATGTCCAACTTCGGAAATGGCGGGATTTCCAAACGGAATTGAAACAGGCGATCAAGGTAGCGTCTTGCGTCATATCGCGTGAACACCGATCCCGGTAACTCCGGTTTCAGTATTCCACGCCCACGGGACAACGCTTCTGCTACTCTATCCTCATCGCACGATATAACGAATACTACACCAAAGTCGTCAGAGGCATTAGCAAGTGGAAGTTCCAAAAAAGTTCTGACTGCATCCAGACCTGCAACCATTTCAGAAGCTGAAAGACGGTCCAAATCATCTACGAAAATGACCAGTCTTTCTATCGTCTTCCCACTTTTGGTCTTCCTGAACGCGTGAATTTGCTCAACCAGAAGCCTTTCATATTCCTCAGAGCTTGTTGTCGGAAACGATATGACAGTCTGGTTATTGAAAAACGTTGGAGATTTTAGTCTTATATCAACAACACACTTTGCAAGAAATCCGGCAACTGCTGTTCCGAAGGCGATACTGGTGGCCACGCTCCAACCGCCATCTATTCCGAGCGATTTTGCAGTAACGTAAATTGTTGTCATTACGACGATAAAGAGTACGCAAAACAACAACAAAGAGGCAAAGTTCTGAGCCAGCGCTTCTTTGCCCCAATCGCTCAAAGACCGCTTTTTCTGGGCCGTGTCGGTGACTTGCTGATATAAACAGCGTCTAAGTTCTACGTCGTCTCCGCCTAGTTCGATAAAGACATGCCTAAGGAGCGCGCGCTTAATATCTTCTCCACCCCCATATCTCCACGCATTGAAGGTTACCGGCATGAATCGATCTCTCCGTTGTTTTCCTTTGGGTGCGGAAGATCCTGAGGCCAATGTCGAGAGGTAAAGCTCCTTAATGGAGCTTTTACCTGTCCCCCACGAGCCAAGCAGACCGATACTAAATGGAGGCTTATGCGGCCCTTCAATCAGGCTCTCTAATGCTTTTGCAAAGTATTGATGCCCGAAGGCATCTTTGGAAAAATCAGAAATTTCTTTGTCTAAGACGCTCGGCATCGCGACTCTGCTAATCGCGTCTGTAGTCGATTGCTCCATTTCAAGCCCTCAGTGAAACCCACTTACCCATTTGTAGCGTAGCAGTTTATGTTGGGGCTTCGCTATTGTGAGCTTGTTTTTCCACAGGTTCGGTCGTCGCGCTTGGCCAAACATCCTTCCGAAACCTTTCCACCCGCTCTCGCGCTGCTTCCAGCCTTTGCGCTAGCCGCTTCGCCTTTTCCGTATCTTCACCTTTCGCCACTCCCGGAACAACCCGGCGCGCCTCCACCTTCCGCAGCAGCTTCAACGCCTCCAGCCGCAAATCCGTTGATTGTTCGTCGTCCTCGGCCACCCCGATCAAATATCGGTGGGTGAGGTCGTAGACCCCTTGCGGCGCTTCATACTCAATAATCGCTTTCGCGGCCTCGACGCATTTGGCCTCTGCCACCTCGGTCGAGGTCATGATTTGCAACAGCGCGGCGAGCGCGGGGCTTAGGATTTCACCGGCTTCGCCGTTATCCTTTGTCATGGGGCATACCCTTTCTTTTTGTGTTCGAGCGAAGTTGGGCGGCGCGAGCACCTCATTTTCGGCAAACTGGTGCGCTCGCGCCGCAAACAGCCCTATTTTTTGAACCATACCTAGCTGACGCCAAGGGCGATTTCGTGCGCTACCCGGTTAGAGCAAATCGGTCGGGTTGGTAAAAAATATAACATTTTCAATGATATAGAACACAGTCCTAACCCCTAACCGCTCTAACTTCAGTTGATTAATGGTATTGTGTTTTGCGATAGACTTTTTAGAACTATGGGTCTAACGGGTAATGTGCGGTTATACGGTTAGGATTTATTAAAACATTGATTTAATTGTCTTTTTCATATCCCTTTACCGCCGTCCCCCCGATCCAAAGCGGCTTCGGCCCATCCCACCCCAGCCTGCGCATACATGCCGCCACCCGCTTATTCTCCCGCATCGCCACCTCACGCATATCCTTCATGAGGATTTGCCCGAAGATTGCCTGCGTCGTGATCCGCTGCTTGCCCTCGGCAACCTTGGCGAACCTCGGCAGGAGCGCAGCGAGCGTATCTTCCCACGGGTCAGCTTCAACTCGCGCCTTCGCCCGCTCGGCAGCAACCGCCCAAAGATGCGCGGGGATAGTTACCGGATCAGCTTCGCCGGGTTCCGCTGCTGCCGCCTCGGCCCAAAGCAGATCACGCACTTTGCGCAACGCGGGGAGGTCAATTTTCCCGGCGCGCACTGGCCAGAACCTCCGGTTTCCGGTCGGGTCTTTCAGATATGTCGCGTCATTCGTCGTTCCGATTAGGATACAACGGCGCGGTACCTCTTCCGTTGACTTACCATAGGCTTTCCGGCCCCGATCGTGGGTTTTGGAGATAAATTGCTTTGCATACTGGACGGCTGCTTGACTTAGCCCGCTCATTTCCGGCGCTTCCACGATCCATTTCCCCCCAAGTATCTCCATGTGCTCCTTGTAGCTTTGGCGGAAATCCAGCGCGTCGGTGAAATTATCATCTCCGCCCGCCAGAACCTTTACTACCGCAGACTTCCCCAGCCCTTGATC
>JAEVYR010000019.1 GCA_023392645.1 Chloroflexota bacterium
GGTTCACGCAGCAGCATCGCCGTCACGGAATCGGGTGTTCATCGAGGAATCCCTCGATCGTGGCCCGCAGCCGGTCGAACCAGCCGTCTTCGGAGACGTCGATCGCGATCAGGTTCGGCGTCTTCCGCAGCCATGTCTCCTGCTGCCGCACCAGCCGGTGACTGTCGTGCTTGATTCGCGCCACGATCTCCACCAGCGTCGCCTCGCCCCGGAGGTGTGGCAGCACCTGCCGGTAACCGATGCTGCCCAGCGCCGGCGCGTCGGGCGGCACCCCACGTTGCAGCAATCCACGCACCTCGTCGATCAGCCCGGTCGCGATCATGTCGTCGGCGCGCCGGTCGATGCGGGGATAGAGGAGCTCGCGCGGCATCGTCAACCCGATCAGCAACGGCGCGAACCACGGCTCCGACTTGCCTTGCTGTTCGGAGATCGGCCGACCAGTGACCGAGATCACCTCCAGCGCGCGGATGACGCGCCGCAGGTTTGGCCCGGTCGCGTCGGCCGCGGCGGGATCGAGCTCGCGCAGGCGCTCCATCAGGCGTTCGCGGCCGTGTTCCGCGGCCTCCCGCTCCAGGCGCGCGCGCAGCTCGGGTTGCGGCGCGACGCGGGGGATGCGCCACCCCCCGACCACCGCGTTGATGTATTGCTGGGTGCCGCCCGCCAACAGGGGCAGCGCGTGTCGCGCGTGAATTTCCCGGATCAGGCGGTAGGCGTCGTCCTGGAACGCGGCCAGCGTGGCGGTGTCGCTCGGGTCGAGCACGTCGATCAGGTGATGCGGCACGGCCTCGCGCTCGGCGTGGGTCGGTTTGGCGACGCCGATGTCCATGCCCCGGTAGAAGAGGCGGGAGTCGGCGTTGATCACCTCGATCGGCAGGCGGGCGCCGAGGCGAATCGCGGCGGACGTCTTGCCGGTCGCGGTCGGACCGGTCAGGATAATCACGGGCGGTTTGGTCGGCGTATCGATGGCAGGCGCCTCCGGCGTTTACACTAGCTGCGGCGCCGGCATCGACCGGCCGCCATCACAGTCACATCTCACTGGCCGCCCATCGCTCGCGCAATCCCGGCTGGCGGCTTCGCAGGAGACACACCGTTGGTTCGTATTCTGACCCAAAGCCTGAAGATCATCACCATCATCGTGGTGGCGGTGGTCGCGGTCGGGGGCGCCGTCTGGTTTTTCGATTATTGGCAGGACCGCGATGGATCCGACACCGGACGACCGGTCGTCCTCGAGGTCAGCGCGGAGGACGACTCCGGCACCGTCGCCGAAAAGCTCAAGGATGGCGACCTGATCCGCTTCCCGTTCTACTTCGAGACACGGATGCGGTTCGAGGACGTCGACTTGCGCCCGGGCGTCTACACGCTGCGGAAGGGCATGAGCACCCTGGAAATCATCGACGCGATCACCGTCGAAGCGGTATCGACGGGCGACGAATCGCCCGAGGCCGCGGGCGGCGACGCGAAGGTGATCGAGGTCACGCTGGTCGAGGGGCAGCGCGCGGCGCAGTTCGGCGAGGAGATCGAAAAGGCCGGGTACCCCAACGGCACGCGGGTCTTCATGGACGCATTGGAGAACCCCGACGTGCGGAAGGGCTGGGATTTCCTCGAAGGCCTGCCCGCCGACGCCAGCCTGGAGGGCTTCCTCTTCCCGGACACCTACACCTTCACCACCGAGTACACCGGCGAGGACATGGTCAGCGTGATGCTGGAGAACTTCGATGCCAAGGTGTCGGAGCAGACGCGCGATTCGTTCCGCGATCAGGGACTCTCGATCTTCGACGCCATCACGGTCGCGTCGATCGTCGAGCGCGAGGCGGCGGTGGCGGAGGAGCGCCCGGTGATCGCGGCGGTCTACCTCAACCGGCTCAAGCAGGACCCGCCGATGCTGCTCAACGCCGACCCGACCATCCAGTACGCGGTCGGCGGGCCAGGAAACTGGTGGCCGGCGCCGCTGACCAGCGCGCAGCTCGAGGTCGACAGTCCCTACAACACCTATATCCACACGGGCCTGCCGCCCGGGCCGATCTCCAACCCCGGCATCGCGTCGATCCAGGCCGTGGGCAAACCGGCGGATGTCAGCTATCTCTATTTCGTCGCCAAAAACGACGATTCGGGCGAGCACGTCTTCGCCGACACCTATGAGGAGCATCAGGCGAACGTCTGCACCTACGACCCCGAGGGATGCGAGGGCGCCTCGATACCGGCGCCGGCGGGGAATCAGGTGGCGTACATCGACGACCGCTGGCGCGCCGCCTGACCCGTCAGCCCGGGCGAGCGCCGGCACAGGGCCGGCAGGATCGCGGAGTGCACACCCGCCTTGCGTGTGAGAGGACAGCCAACGTGACGAAGCGCGCCGGCCTGATCGGCAATCCCGTCGACCATTCGCTTTCGCCGGTGATGCAGGCGGCCGCGTTCCGCGCCACCGGCATCGACGGCGCCTACGAGCTCTGGCCGACCGAGGATGTCGACGTGCCCGCCCGTGTGGCGACCCTCCGCGAGCCGGGCACGCTCGGCGGCAACGTCACCGTGCCCCACAAGCAGCGCGTTATGCCCGAGGTCGACGAGCTGTCGGACACCGCCCGGCGGATCGGCGCGGTCAACACCATCGTCAACCGTGACGGACGCCTGGTGGGCGACAACACCGACGCCCACGGCTTCGCGATGACCGTGCGCGACACGGGAATGACGCTCTCGCCGGCGAGCCGGGCGCTCGTGCTCGGGGCGGGCGGCGCGGCGCGGGCGGTGATCGTCGCGCTGCAGGATCTCGGCTTCGGCACGATCGAAATCGCCAATCGGACGCCGGACCGGGCGGTGAAGATGGCCGCCGAGCTCGGCCGGGCCGACCGGGTCGACGCCGTGCCGTGGGGCGACCTGGAGACGCGCCTGCCGCAGGTGGATCTGCTCGTCAACGCGACGGCCCTGGGCTGGCACGCCGGCGAGCTGCCGCTGGATATCTCGCTGATCGGGCTGCTGCCGGCCCGCGCGACGGTGGTCGACCTGACCTACCGCGACACCGACCTGCTGCGGATTGCCCGGAAGCAGGACCTGACGGCGGTGGATGGGCTCGACATGCTGATCCACCAGGGGGCGCGGGCGTTCGAGATGTGGACGGGTGTCGCGCCACCGGTCGACGCGATGCGCGACGCCGTCACCGCCGAGCAGGCCCGCCGCGCCGCCGACTGACGAGGTGGAATCTCGGGGTCGAACCAGAGTCATCGTCGCCAACCATCGATTTTCGTCACCACCAAACGAATGCCGTATCGACCAGGCGCCCGCTGGCGCGCCGAGAACCGCTGCCAGGCAGACGTTGCGACGTGGCGTGGGAGAGATTTCTCCACTGCGGGCGCTTCGCGCCCTCCGGTCGAAATGACTCTCTGTGAGAATAGGGGGGACGCGCGGGCTGCTGACCCACGAAATGACGGGCCGCCGCCGTGCGGGGCGATGTGCCATCACGATGACGTGTCGCTTGCCCGCGCGTCCGTGGTCCGGGCTGGACGTGATCTGATAGGAGCCGGTCGGCGTGACCCGAGAGAGTCCTGTCCGCCCAGCCCCATGATACGGCGGGATGGCAAGCCAGGGAGGCCGGCATGATCACGATCGGCGTCGACGCGCACAAGCGCGTGCATCAGGCGGTCGCCATTGATGGGAGCGGACAGGAACGGGCGCGCTGGCGGGGGGATACCAGCCCGGCCGCGTGGCAGCGGCTTCAGGACTGGGCGGTGGCCCTCGACGGCGCCCGGCGCTGGGGGATCGAAGGCAGCGGGCAGGACGGTCACGGGCTCGCGCAACACCTGGTCACCAGCGGCGAGACGGTGGTCGAAGTCAATCCTCGGCTGACCGCCGGCATGCGCCGGAATGGGCGCCAACGCGGCAAGGACGACCGGCTCGACGCGCTGGCGGTGGCGCGCGTGGTGGCGCAGGAGGGCGACGCCTTGCCGGCGGTACCGGCCGACGATGCCACGGCGGTGCTGGCCGAGCTGGCCGCCGACCGGGACAGCGCCGTGACCGAGGCGACGCGGCTGCGCAACCAGCTGCATCAGGTACTGCACCAGCTCGGCGCGGTGGATGATCGCGCCTGGCCGGACCTGACCACGGCGGCCGCGGTGGCGCCACTGGTCGAGTACCGGGCACCGGCGGGCGATGCGCTGGCCGCGAGTCGCGCCATCCGCGTGCGGCACCTGGCGGCGCGGCTGCAGCTGGCGCTGGAGCAGGCCGCGGCCACCGAGCGGGCGATCCGGCAGCTGACACAGCCCTGCCTCCAGCCGCTGGACGCCATCTATGGTGTGGCGCTGTTGACGGCGGGCCTGGTGGCCGCCGAGCTGGGCGGCCGAGCCTTCGCCACCGATGCGCAGCTGGCCAGCTTCGCCGGCACGGCGCCGCTGCCGGCATCGTCGGGCGAGCATGCCCGCCACCGGCTCAACCGCGGCGGCAACCGCCGGCTCAATGCCCTGATCCACCGGATCGCGCTGGTCCAGCTGCGCGGCGATGCCGAGGCCCAGGCGTACGTGGCCAAACGGCGCGCCGAGGGCAAGACCCAGCGCGAGGCGATCCGCTGCCTGAAGCACTCCATCACGCGCCGGACCTACCGCGCCTGGAAGGCTTGCACCC
Organism: Chloroflexota bacterium; assembly: GCA_023392645.1. GTDB lineage: Bacteria > Chloroflexota > Chloroflexia > Thermomicrobiales > UBA6265 > JACCVC01. Next base: position 4,606 of record JAEVYR010000019.1, read on the forward strand.
TGCCGCCCCTGAACACCCTCGCGGTGCCCTTGATATAGGAGCGTCATCCGTACTTGAGCTCAGGTCGCGGATGTTGGAGCCCGCGACGAGCCCGGCCACGGCGGGCCAATGCTGACGCATTAATCTGATTGAGAGGGAACTCCTGCGTAGACTGGAGGGTGATGACGCCGCTCCAAACCCGCAGGAGCTCCCCGCTATGGTACCCGCC
>JAEVYR010000261.1 GCA_023392645.1 Chloroflexota bacterium
CCTCGCCCGCGTGGCGGCGCTGTCTCCCGACGCACCGGATGCCGACGCGCTGCTCGAGACCTACGGCGAGGTCGAGGCACGAACCGAACGAGAGCACCCGACGAAGCGCTACCCCGAGATCATCGCCCGAAGCGTCAGGGAAACCGGCGCGGCGCACGACATCGCGGTGCCGGAATCGCTGGCAACAGAGATCGGCGCCTCGGTCCCGGAATGGCCGGCCTTCCCGGATTCACAGGAGGCGCTGCGACGCCTGAAGCAGCGCTACAAGCTCATCATCCTCTCCAACGTCGACCGAGCGTCATTCTCCGAGAGCAACAGGCGGCTGGGCGTCGAGTTCGACGCGATCCTGACCGCCGAGGATATCGGCTCGTACAAGCCGAATCCGCGCAACTTCGACGCGCTGCGGGCGAAGATCGACGAGATGAGCATCGCTCAGGATCGCCTGCTGCACGTCGCCCAGAGCCTCTTCCACGATCACGTCCCGGCCAAAGCTGCGGGGTTGACGACCGTCTGGATTGACCGCCGGGCCGGCAAGGCGGGCGGCGGGGCGACGCCGATTCCGGCCAACGCGCCGGAACCAGACTGGCGTTTCACCTCGATGGCTGACTTCGTCGACGCCGTCGAGCAGGGGTGACGACGCGATCAGTCGATCGTAGCTGACATCTGTCGCGGGGGCGGCCCGCTCGGTACAATGCAGCCATGCGCACGTCGTCGACGCCCGGCAGCGCCCGCGCCTACCTCGGTGAGTTTCGCAGCCGGGTGGCCGCCCAGCCGAACCATCTACAGGACCCGTTTCACACCAACCCCATCCGCCGCTCCTTCGCCGGCGCGGGGGTCGGGTTGGGGGTGATCGTGCTGCCCTTCCTGGTGTCGAGCGAGGCCGGCGCGACGGTGATGTTGGCCGTCGGCTGGCTGGCGATGGCGATGGTCATCTTCTGCATCCCGATCCTGGTCTGGAGCCTGATCGAGGAGCTGGTCCGACGAGCGACGCGGCACATCTATCCGCCCGTCAGCGAGCTCGACCTGCCCGAACGCGTCATCCACATCCTCCAGCGGCACGGGGTGCGGACCGTTCGCGCCGCCGAGCGGCTCGACCCGGCGGCGTTTCACCTGATGGCGAACCTCACCCCGCGCGATGCGGAAGCCGTGGGGCGGGCGATCCGACTCTGGCGCTACCGACGCTGGCAGGAAGCCGGCTTTCCCGCCGGCGGGGACTGACTGGTGATGCCGTCCAGGGATCGATGATCAATGCGCCCGTTGCGGTGAAATCCCGCGTGTTGCGCGTCATCACATGAAGCCCATGGCGAAGTGCCGTAGCGGCGATCAAGTCATCGACGACCGGTGCGGACCATCGTCGATCGCCGTGGTTACCAGTTCGGAAAGCCGGTTCTTCGCCTCTGCCAGCTTCCCTGCCATGAGGCACCGCCGATCCATGTTTGGACCAGCAAGATTCCACCGGGGCTCGGCATCACTCGCCCATGGCGGGATGGTGCGGCTGGAGGATTTCGACGCGGTTGCCGAAGGGGTCGTCGGTGTAGAAGCGGGCGTGGCCGGGCAGGTCGCTGTCGTCGCGGACCGGGTGTCCGGCGGCGAGACAGCGGCGGCGGGCAGCGTCGAGATCGGCGACCTCGAAGGCGACGTGGGCCTTCGTTGCGGGCGCGAAATCCGGATCGACGCCGAGGTGAAGCTGAAGCGTGCCGCTCTGGAACCAGACGCCCCCGCGAGATCGCAACGATTCGGGTTTCTCAATCTCCCGCAGGCCGAGCAGCTCGCCGTAGAAGCGTCGGGCTTCGGCCTCTGCGCCCGCCGGCATTCCCGTCTGGACGTGGTGGATCGCGGGATGCCGCTCAGGCCTCATCGATGTAATAGGTCATGCTCTGGAGCGCGCTGACCGGGTCGATCTCGCGCACCGTGACCGTCTCCGGGACCTTGAGGATGACCGGCGCGTAGTTGAGGATCGCCTGGACGCCGCCGGCGACCATCAGGTCGGCGGTTTCCTGGGCGTGGATCTTCGGCGTGGCGATGATGCCGATGTGAACGTCCTCGTCGAGCATCCAGGTCGGCAGGTCGACGATCGGCATGATCTCGAGATCGCCGACATGCTGGCCGATGTGTGCCGGGTTGCGGTCGAACAGCGCGGCGATGCGGAAGGATGACGGGCTGAAGCCGCGATAGTTGGCGATGGCGCGGCCCAGGTTGCCGAGCCCGGCGAGCACCACCGGCCACTGGCGATCGAGCTTGAGAATCGACGAGATCGCCTCGACCAGCAGGTGAGTATCGTAGCCCTTGCCCTGCTTGCCGAACTTGCCGAAATAGGAGAGATCACGGCGAATCTGGGCGGCGGTAACGCCAATCATCTCGGCCAACTGCTCGGATGAGGCGGAGCTGACGTCACGGTCGCACAGCGTCTTGAGGGTCCGCACGTAAATGGGCAGGCGCCGAATGACGATATCGGGGATGTTCTCGACCGCGACGCCGCTCCATCCGGCGCGCCGAACCGATGCCGGTGACGACTCCAGCAACCCAGATCCCATGCTTTGGCCTTTCGTCCTCGATGACTTTGCTGCGACGGCGCTGTCCATCCGGCCGGTCGGCATCCGGCTTCCCGCGAGGCGCGCAGTGACCGCGCACGACGCGCGGGTGGGATTCGTGCGCCACTTCACAATATTGTACAGAGTTCGGGGACCAGTGTCCGTAACGACCGCGCCTCGCGACGCGGGTTCCCGATCCGGTCGGTGAGATCGCCCGCTTTTCGATTCGGGATGTGCAGGACAACCCGGGCGTTGCCGCCGCGTTTCGTCCCCTTACTGATCCCAGAATACGCGGTGAAACTCGCCGGTATCGTAATACCCGGTGATGCTGACGATCTTGCCGGCGGCGACGCGGACGATGGCGATCTGCTCGGAGATGATCTCCCGGCCATAGCGCGCCGAGTATTCGCGAATCACGAACTGCACCGAGGCGCGGTCGGTGACGGCGATGACGTCAGTCACATCCCAGTGGGCGTTTGGGTAGCTGGAAACCACCGTGCCGAAGTAGGCGACGATCTCGTCGGCCGGGCGAATCGGCGCCATGTGCGGCAGCGCGCGGAAGGTGGCGTTGGCCGCCAGCGTGTGTCGCAGGCGACGCGGATCGCGCGCGTCGAGGGCCTGGAAGAACTCGCGACCCAGCGCCTCGACCGCCTCGGCGCCGGAGA
>JAEVYR010000031.1 GCA_023392645.1 Chloroflexota bacterium
CGCTGGACCCGCCGACCGTGAGGGCCGCATCTTCGGTCACCTCCTGATGACGGACGAATCCTCGTTCGCGCGAGTGCGCATGCTCGACGCGAACGGCGAGCCGACGACGCTACCCGGCCTCGCCCTCACCTACATCGACGCCAGCGACGGCCCCTCGCTTGCCGACGTCTCCACCCCCGCCACCGGCATCGGCGGAGGACTCGTCGAGCCGCCGATCATCACCCGCGATCAGTGGGGCGCCGGCCTCGCCTACGGCGGCGTCGACGCCGGCACCGACGGCTGGGCCGCCGAGTACCGTACCGTCGAGCACATCGTCATCCACCATTCCGATACGCCGTCCTTTCGGGACCCTCTGGTCGAGCTCCGCTCGATCCACTACTACCACGCTGTCAGCCGCGGCTGGGGCGATATCGGTTACAACTACCTCGTCGACTACCTCGGCAACGTCTACGAGGGCCGCAAGGGCGGCGAAAACGTCGTCGGCGGGCATGCCTATCAATACGCCTACGGCAGCGCCGGTATCTGCTCGATGGGCAACTTCTCGCTGGAGACGTCGACCCCCGAGGCGATCGGCGCGCTGGTCTGGATCAGCGCCTGGTCGGGCCGCAATCTCGACCCGCTCGGGCAGAAGGACTTCCACGAGACCCCGAATTGCCCGACAATTTGCGGGCACCGCGATGTCGTGAACAGCTCCTGCCCCGGCGACGGGCTCTATGCCGACCTCCCCTACATCCGGACCGCGGTGGCGGAAGTGCTGACCGGCAGCCGCAATGCCGAGATACCGTCGGCGTACTCCGGCGGCGATGTCGTCGAAACGACGGTCGACGAGGCCAACCTGCGCAGCAAGCCGGGCGTGGACAGCCCCATCGAAGCGAAACTGCCGCGCGGCAAGGTGCTCACGATCGTCGAAGGCCCCACCACCACCGACGGTTACGCCTGGTACCGCGTGTCGGGCGATTCAAGCGCCGGCTGGCTGGCGACGACCACCTTCGCGCCGTCTGCCGCGACCCCGCCCGAGCGCACCTACGCGAACGGAACCAGAGTCGAGGTCGCCACGAACCTGCTCAACATCCGTTCCGCGCCGAATCTCGGCTCGGCGATCGTGGGGACGCTGCCGCAGGGCGATGTCATCACGGTGGTCGGCGGTCCGGAAGCGGACGGCAACATCACCTGGCTCCAGGTCGACACCTCGATCGGCTCCGGATGGGTCGATCAGGCATTCGTCGCCCCGTCCGGTGGCCGGGCGTGGATCAGCTCCGCGTTCACCGTGGGCGACACCGTACGCGTGTCGCATGACAACCTCAACATGCGCGTCGATGCGACGACCCGGGCGGCGCTCGTGGCTCAATTGCCGCTCAACACGATCGGCAGCGTCGTCGATGGCCCGAGAAGCTCGGCCGCCATGACCTGGCTCGAAATCAAGACCGACCTCGGCACCGGCTGGGTAGTCGACGAGTATCTCAGCGAGGGACAGCAGCCGCCGCCGGCGGAGGCGAAGTTCGCGATCGGCGACACGGTGGTGGTCGACACCGACAAGCTCAACATGCGGCGCGAGGCCGGCAACACCAGCCGCGTCATCGTCCAGCTCTGGCACGGCGTCATCGGCACCGTGGTCGACGTACCCGTCACCCGCGACGGCTACACGTGGTATCGGATCGAAACGGATGAAGGCGACGGCTGGGTCGTGGAGACCTTTCTCGCCGCGGCGACCAGCGAGGACGCTCCCGCCGCTGGATTCGAGCCGGGCACCGCGATCACCGTGACCGACGGCTCCGTGAACCTTCGGAACTCGGCCAGCACGCAGGGCAGCGTCGTGGTCAAGCTCGAGACAGGTGCCGCCGGCACCGTTGTGGGCGGCACGATGCAGACCGAGGGCTACACGTGGGTCGAGGCGTCGTTCGACGGCGCCACCGGGTGGATCGCGACGGCCTTCATCGGCCGGTCGACCGCCTCCCCCGCCTACACCGGCAACCTCGAGGTGGGCATGGCCGCGGCGATCACGTCGGACAAGGTCAATGTGCGTCCGTCGGCTTCGCTCACGTCGACTGTCAACGGCCAGCTCTGGAGCGGGCACACGGTGACCATCGTCGATGGACCCGTGATGGCGGAGGGATACACCTGGTTCAAGGTCGAAGGCACGTGGAGCGGCTGGGTGGTCGACGTCTGGCTCGCGCCGGTTGGGGCCGCGAGTATCGGCATCGGCACGACCGTCCGCGTCTTCGGAGGCGAGCTCAACCTGCGCAGCGGGCCGTCGACCTCCGACTCCGTGGCGGCGGTGCTGCCGGACGGTGCCGTCGTCGACGTTCTCGATGGACCGCAGCAGGGCGAAGGCCACGACTGGTACCGCGTCAGCAGCTCGCGCTATGGTACGGGCTGGGCGGTGGCGGACTGGCTGGAGCGAGCCTGAGATGATTGCACCGACCCGGGAAATAAGCGTACAATTCCGGATTGAACGCTGCCTTCCTGGGCCGTGGCATGCCCGCCCGGGGAGGTTTCCTGCGCGATTCAGCGCGTGAGGCGCATAACCCCACAGTCAGGGTATCAGGAAGGTTACGGAATCATGAAGATCGTGCTTCGTCAGGATGTGCCCCAGCTCGGTGAGGCCGGCACGATTCAGACGGTCGCCGACGGCTACGCTCGCAACTACCTCATTCCGCGGGGATTCGCCGTTGTCGCAACCCCCGGTGAGATCAAGACGGCCGAGCATAACCTGAAGGTGCGCGAGCGCAAGGTCTCGCGCCAGGAAGAGCAGCAGCAGGCGCTCGCCGACAAGATCCAGGGCGTCCGGCTGGAGTTCACCGCTCGCGCCGGCGAACAGGGTCGGCTGTTCGGCTCCGTCACCAGCAACGACATCATGGAGCAGCTCAACCAGAAGATCGGCGAGGATATCGACCGCCGCAAGCTGCAGTTGAGCGAGCCGCTGCGGGAGATCGGCGAGCGGGAGATCGAGGTCCACCTCGTCGGCCGGCTCCGCCCGACCATCACCGTCGTCGTCGCGCCGGAGGGCGGCGAGCTCGAAGACACCACCGAGGGCGACGTCGTCACCGACGAGACCGACGATGCCGAGATCTCGGAAGCCGGTGAGGAGACTGGCCAGGTTGCCGGCGAGGACGTCGAAACCGCCGAGGCCTAGGCAGGGCACGCGGTCGGCCGGGACGCCAGGTCTGGCAGCCTGCGGGCGCGTGTCCACTCCTGGCGGCCCCCGCCGACCAGGATGTAAAGACTGAATGGACACCGGGGTCGACCGGCTACCGCCGCACAACATCGAAGCAGAGCAATCGGTCCTCGGGTCCATGCTGATCGACCGCGACGCGATCATTCGCGTGGCGTCCTATCTCAAGGCCGAGGACTTCTACGTCTCGGCCAACGCCACCATCTTCGCGGCGATCCGCGACCTCTACAACCGGCGCGAGCCCACCGACTTCGTCACGCTCTCCGACGAGCTGGAGCGAAACGGCACGCTGGACGACGTCGGCGGCGTTGGCTATCTCTCCTCGCTGCTCAGCGCCGTCCCGACCGCCGTCCATGTCGAGTATTACGGTCAGATCGTCGCCCGCACCGCGACGCTGCGCCGCCTGATCGACGCTGGAACCGCCATCGTCGGCATCGGCTACCAGGACAGTGTCGAAACCGAGGACGCGCTCGACGCCGCCGAGCGCGCGCTGTTCAACGTCACCCAGCAACGGTCGACGAAGGACTTCCAGAGCATCGACGAAGTCATTGATCGCTTTTTCGACCAGCTCGAGTTTCTGCAGACCAACCGGGACCAGCTCGTCGGCGTGCCCACCGGCTTCACTGATCTCGACAGCCTCACCGGCGGCTTCCAGCGATCCGACCTGCTCATCCTCGCCGCCCGCCCCAGCATGGGCAAGACGGCGTTCTCGCTCGGGATGGCCTACGGCGCCGCAGTCAAGCACGGTCGCACCGTCGGTATCTTCAGCCTCGAGATGTCGGCCGAGCAGCTCGTCCAGCGCCTCCTGGCGACCGAAACCGGCATCGACTCGCACCGCATCCGGCTCGGCGCGATCAACGATCGCGAGTGGGACGAAATCTCCCGCGCGTTCGGACGCCTCTCCGAGGCGAAGATTTTCATCGACGACAGCGCCAACGCCGGCATCATGGATGTCCGCTCGAAGGCGCGCCGGCTGCAGGCCGAGCACGGACTCGACATCGTCATCGTCGACTACCTCCAGCTCATGAGCGGCCGCCGCAGCGAGAACCGCGTCCAGGAAATCTCGGAGATCTCCCGCGGTCTCAAGGGACTTGCACGTGAGCTCAACGTCCCGGTGGTGGCGCTCTCGCAGCTCTCACGTGCCGTTGAATCTCGCGCCGACCACCGGCCGATGCTGTCCGACTTGCGTGAATCCGGCTCGATCGAGCAGGACGCCGACATCGTGATGTTCATCTACCGCGAAGAGAAGTACGACGAGCATTCCGACAAGAAGGGCATCGCCGAGATCATCGTCGCCAAGCACCGAAACGGTCCCGTGAGCTCGGTCAACCTGCGCTTCTTCGAGGCGACCGCCCGGTTCGCCGACCTCGAGATGTACCGTGCCGACTTCGACGATGCATGACGCGCGCGACACGCGCCCAGGTGACACGCCATTCGCTGGCTACATCGACGCCGACCGCGATCCGGTGCCGGTTCCCGAGCGGTTCTTCACCGAGGTCCTGCCGGAGATCACGTCGCTCGGCGAGCTGCGCGCCACCACCTACGTCTTCCGCCTCGTCGCTCACGCCGGCGGCCCCGAGGCGCCCATCGCCGAGCCAGCAATCCTCGGCGACCGCGCCCTGCGCCAGGCGTTCCGAGTCGATGGCACCCCGACCGGCGACACCCGCGAGGCGATTCTCGACGCGCTCGACCGCGCCGTCGCGCGTGGCACCCTCCTGCGGGTGGTCGCGCGCAGTGGCCGTCACGCGGTGGCGTGGTAC
>JAEVYR010000053.1 GCA_023392645.1 Chloroflexota bacterium
CGCCCTCCGGCCCGCATGGGTCGCCGTCCACGACCGGGTAGGAACGCTCAAGCTCGCCGACCACGATGTAGTGGATGTCGTAGCGGTCGATGATTGCCAGCTTTTCGTCAATGCTCGAAACCCCGTACAGGCGGCGCAGGTCCTCGTAACGTTGCGGCAGGACATCCGGATACCGCTGCTGGCTCTCGTGTCGCTGCCAGCCGAGCACCGACGGCAGCCCCGTGCCGATGGAGATGCGCGAGGAGTTGCACCGGTAGGGCTCGAACGACGCCTCGGCGATCACCGGCGTGCCGCCGATCTCCTCGTTGAACCAATTGATGACATCCAGATCCTCGTCGAACGAGACGACCGTGCCGTCCGTGAGCGTGACCGTGCCGTAGCGCATCCAGTCGTAGGCATCGAGTGTGATCCGGTTCAGATGCGGCTCGAACCGCGCGTCGAGCCGTATGCCCGTCGCGGCGATGGGGTAGGCGGCAGCCAGCAGCAGCACGACCGCGGTCGCCGCGGTCGCGATCGGCGCCCATAGGGATCGCGACGAGCTTCTCAACCGAAGCGAGGGAGCATGCCAGGCCCGCGCGAAGAAGGTCGACACCAGCACGCCAGCCGAGGCGCCTCCAGCGATCGCCAACAGCACCCAGATCTCGTTGTAGAACTTGAAGATCGTGTTCATCCGCGCCCAAGGCGAGGTCGAGAGATCGTCGACGAGGTAGACGAACTCCACGCCGGCGCCGATCGACGCCGCGCCGGTCATCATCAGCGCGATGAAGCGGATGGCCGGGTCGCGCTTCACCAGCCATGCGCCGGCGGCGCCGGCCGCGATGCCGATGTAGAGCGCCGCCACCGGGTTCTCGCGCGCCAGCAGCGCCACGACGGCGACGACGCCGATTGCGGCAACCACCCATCCCGTGAAGCGCGGCATGTAGGCGTCGAACATCCCCCGCTGAGCCGGCAGCGTCACGAGCGGCGCGAGCCAGATCGCGGCGACGATCGCCACGATCGCGATATCGTACGGGCGGAGGTCACTGGTACCGGTCGTTGCCAGCCAGCGCAGCAGCAGTGTCACGCCGAGGAGCGGCACGAGCAGGACCAGCAGCCAGGGTCGGCGGCGGCCGCCCCGCAAGTGGAACACCGCCGGTACCGCGGCGGTCGCCACCAGCAGTAGCCCGCCGGGGTGCGCCATCAACTCGACGAGATCGGTCGTGGCCGGAACTGACTTCACCTCGCTGAACAGCGCCTCGAAATGGAGGAGGAATGGCAGGCTCACGAGCAATGCGCCCGCGCCAACGGCCATCGCGGCCGCGAGCAGCCACATCAGCCGGCGCCCGAGCGATGGGATGCGGGCGCTGCCGATCACCAGCCCACCGGCGACGAGCGCCGCGGTGACGGGGAGATCCCAGGCGTTGGTCGGATAGACAATGCCGATCGCGATCGCGGCGAGCAGCAGCCTCGCGCCGAGTGCCACGATCCTTTCGCGTCGAGTTGCTGGTCCGTCGAGGGCAAAGCTCGCCGCGAGCGCCAGGCTGAGCACGAGCAGCGGCAGACCGACCACGTGAGAGTGAAGATCGCCGTAGAGCCCGGTGAAGTAGGGGAACTCGGTGATGAGCTGCCCATCGACCGGCGGGTTCATGCGATTTCCGATGTCTAACTGGCTATTGGTGTCGACGATGGCCCGGCTCGGATTCCAAACCCACCACGAGAATGGATCGGACCCGTCCGGCTCGCCCCGGAACCGATCGAACATCTGGGCAGCGTCGAGCATGTTCCCGGCGAACGAGACGAGCACCATCGCGAGCAGCCCGCTCAGCATGCCCGCCTGGCGCCCGCGTGTGAGCCGGTTGCCGAGCATCGCCCCGACCGAGAATGTGCCGGAGGCGAGCACAGCCATTACGAGCGGCTGCGCCAGGTTGAAGGCGTACTCGGTCGGGATGCCAGTCAGCTTGATCAGGTAGGCGACGAGGTAGAAGCTGTAGTAGTAGTAGTTGAGGAACCCCTGCGCATACCACGGGTCCACCGGCGGGAAGCACGGGCTGCGGAGGATCGCGTTGATGTGCGCGAATTCCATCGGCTTCTCGCCGCCCCAGTAGATTTGCCACGAATCCGGGTTGATCAGTTTGAAAACGAGGAAGACGAGGAAGGTTCCCCAGAATATCACCTCGGCGGTCGCGATCATCCGGAAGTCCCACCGCCGCTTCGAGCGCACGCCCGGACGGAGCCAGAGCCACATCGCCAGCGCGAAGAGCAGGAACGTCGCGGCTACCCAGACGGCGCGGAACAGCAGCACGCCGGTACTCGCCAGCCACCACAGCACCGTAGCCGGGACGATCATGCCGATGAATCGGGTCAGCCCCCAGCCGCCATCCGGAAACGCGCGGAACACGGTGCTGGCCAGTGGCCACGCGGCGACCTGCAACGCGAGCAACAACACGATCCAGACGGCGATCGCGCCGATCGTGTTGCCGGTGACTGCCTCGCTCCAACGGGCATCGGTGACATCGGGCAGGTCCGACACCGGCTCGTCGAAGG
>JAEVYR010000195.1 GCA_023392645.1 Chloroflexota bacterium
GATCAGCAACCGGCGCCGGACGACCGCACCCTGCTCGACCGCTGGATTCTCTCGCGCCTGAACCAGGTCACCGGTTACGTCCGCGAGCGCATCGAGGCATACGATCCGACCGCGGCGGCCCGTGAGCTGGAGCACTTCATCGTCGAGGAGCTTTCGAACTGGTACATCCGCCGGAACCGGCGGCGGTTCTGGAAGCCGGAGAGCGACGCCGACAAGACGGCGGCCTACGCCACCCTGCACGAGGCGTTGACCACGACAATCCGCCTGCTCGCGCCGTTCGTGCCGTTCATCACGGAGGAGATGTACCAGAACCTCGTCGTGGCGGTGCAGCCCGATGTGCCAGCATCGATCCATCTCACCGACTACCCGGAGCCGAACGCGGCCATGATCGACGAGGAGCTCTCGCGCGAGATGACCGCCGTCCTGCGGGTTGTCCGGCTGGGCCGCGCCGCGCGCTCGGAAGCGAACCTGAAGGTGCGGCAACCGCTGCCGGCGGTGCTGGTGCACACGGCGGATCCGCGTGACGCCGAGGCGGTGGTCCACCTCAAGGATCAAATCCTCGACGAGCTCAACGTCAAGGACGTGCGCGCGCTCGAAGAGCTCTCCGACGTCGTGACATGGGAGATCAAGCCGAACCTGCCGGTGCTGGGGCCGAAGTACGGCAAAAAGCTCGGGGAGATTCGGAAGGCGCTCGGGGCCATGGACGCGACCGATGTCGCGACGAGCGTCAACGCGGGCGAGCCCGTCTCGCTCGGCCAGATCGACGGCCAGGAAGTCGTGCTCGAGCCGTCGGACATCCTCGTCAGCCTGACGAAGCGCGAGGGATTCGCCGCTGCGCAGGGCGAGGGCGCGACGGTCGCGCTCGACACGGACCTGACGCCGGAGCTCATCCGCGAAGGCATGGCACGCGACTTCGTTCGCGGCGTGCAGGACGCGCGCAAGCGAATGAACCTGCGCATGGAGCAGACGATCAACCTCGCATGGGCGGCCGATGGCGAGGTGGCCGAGGCGATCGTCGCAAACGACGACTACATCCGCCGCGAGGTGCTCGCGACGGAATCCAGCCGCGCGGATTCGCTCGACGGCGAGGCGTTCGACGTCAAGGTCGGCGACGAGATCGTGAAGGTGAGCATCATCGCGGCGTAGTGTTCAGACAATTCCATCGGCGCCCGGAATGCATCTCCGGGCGACGGTTGGGCGCAAACCCCTGAGATCGCATCGCCATCACGCAATCGGCAGCCGGTCGACCGCATCGCCGCGTCCATCGCCTGACTCTCGCCCAAAATAGCCCTGGAATGACTACATGAGCCTCTCGATTGGAATCGTCGGGCTGCCGAATGTCGGCAAGTCCACCCTGTTCAATGCGCTGACGGACAACGAAATCCTCGCCGCGAACTACCCGTTTGCCACGATCGAGCCGAACACCGGCATCGTGCCGGTGCCGGATGCTCGGATGCCGGTCTTGGCGGAGATGTTCGGGAGCGAGCGCATCCTGCCCGCCACCGTGACGTTTGTCGATATTGCCGGCCTCGTCGCCGGGGCCAGCCAGGGCGAGGGCCTTGGCAACAAGTTTCTCGCCAGTATCCGCAACACCCAGGCGATCGCGCATATCGTGCGCGCGTTCGAAAACGACGATATCGTTCACGTCAGCAACAGGGTCAGCCCGAAGGACGATATCGAGGTCATCAATGCTGAGCTCTGCCTCGCCGATATCCAGACGATCGATGGCCGCCTGCAGCGACTGCAGAAGGACGCCAAGGGCAACCCCAAGGCACGCGAAGCGATTGACTACCTGGAGGGGCTGAAGGCAAAGCTGGATGATGGAGTTCTGCTTTCGACCCTGCCGGACCTGGATATGGAGGTGATCTACGATCTCCATCTCCTCACCGCCAAGCCGGTGATTTATGTGTTCAACGTCGACGAGGAGTCTCTTTCGAACGAGGCCCGTCTGCAGGAACTCCGCGATCTGGTGGCGCCATCGCGGGCGATCTTCATCTCCGCGAAACTGGAGGACGAGCTGCGCGGTCTCGATGAAGCCGACGCAGCAGAACTTCTGGAGGGGTACGGTGTGAGCGAAAACGGGCTGAACCAGCTCATTCACACCGCGTACGAAACGCTGGGGCTTCAGAGCTACCTTACGGCGGGCCCGAAAGAAGTACGTGCCTGGACGATTCACCGGGGCGATACGGCCCCGCAGGCGGCTGGCGTGATCCATACTGATTTCATGCGCGGGTTCATTGCCGCACAGGTCGTCGATTACGACGACCTTGTGGCCGCCGGTTCGATGGCGGCGGCAAAGTCCGCCGGCAAGGTCCGCACCGAAGGCAAGGAATACGTGATGCGCCCCGGTGACGTGGTGGAATTCCGCTTCAACGTCTAGTCCGGATTCCGGTGGCGCCGCCTTATTGTCGCGGCCCGAGGAACCGGCCGATATACCTGAATGGCTGGGCGCCAGGGGAGGCAACAGTGGGGAATATCCTTGAGAAGCTGCCGGCGGGGCAGAAAGTCGGTATTGCGTTTTCCGGTGGCCTGGACACCAGCGCGGCGATCGCCTGGATGCGCGAGAAGGGCGCGATCCCGAACGCCTACACCGCGAATCTCGGCCAGCCCGACGAGTCGGACTACGACGACATTCCGCGCCGCGCAAAAGAATACGGCGCGGATCAGGCGCGACTCGTTGATTGCCGCCCGCAGCTCGTCGCGGAAGGCCTGACGGCGTTGCAGTGCGGCGCGTTCCACATCACCACCGCCGGCGTCCCCTACTTCAACACCACCCCACTCGGGCGCGCCGTGACCGGCACGATGCTGGTCGCGGCGATGAAGGAAGACGACGTCAACATCTGGGGTGACGGCAGCACCTACAAGGGCAACGACATCGAGCGGTTCTACCGCTACGGCCTGCTGGTCAACCCCGACCTGAAGATCTACAAGCCGTGGCTCGACCAGCAGTTCATCGACGAGCTGGGCGGCCGCGCCGAGATGTCGGAGTACCTCCAGAAGCTCGGCTTCGACTACAAGATGTCGCCGGAGAAGGCGTACTCCACGGACTCCAACATCCTCGGCGCCACCCACGAAGCAAAGGATCTCGAGCAGCTCGACAGCAACATCACCATCGTCGACCCGATCATGGGGGTCGCCTTCTGGCGCGACGATGTTGAGGTGGCGTACGAGGAGGTCCGGATCACGTTCGAGCACGGGCTTCCCGTGGCGATCAACGGCGAGACGTTTCCCGACCAGGTCGCGCTGCTGACCGAGGCAAACGCGATCGGCGGCCGCCATGGTCTGGGCATGAGCGACCAGATCGAAAACCGGATCATCGAGTCGAAAAGCCGCGGCATCTACGAGGCGCCCGGCATGGCGCTGCTGTTCATCGCCTACGAGCGTCTTTTGACCGGCATCCACAACGAGGACACCATCGACCAGTACCACGACAGTGGCCGCCGGCTGGGACGCCTGCTCTATCAGGGACGCTGGTTCGATCCGCAGGCGATCATGCTGCGCGAATCGCTGCAACGGTGGGTGGCGAGCCTCATCTCGGGCGAGGTCACGATCGGCCTGCGGCGCGGCAACGACTACTCGATCCTGAACACCGCATCACGCAACCTCACCTACGACCCCGACCGGCTTTCGATGGAAAAAATCGAGTCGTCGTTCACGCCGGCCGATCGCATCGGCCAGCTCACGATGCGCAACAACGACATCACCGACACCCGCGAGAAGCTGGTCGAATACGTGCAGGAAGGGCTGGTACGGATGTCCGATCGCGGCTCTATCCCGCAACTCCCCGGCGCGAGCCCGGAGACTGACTGAGCCGCTGCTCGCACGGGGGGGGCGATGGACATCGATCACGACGACTCGCTCGATATCCAGGTTCGACCGGCGATCGATCTCGTTCGCCGAACCGCGCTGCTGGCGGTCATCGCCGAGCGTGGCGTGCTGGAGATTGACGCCGAACGTGGCGACTACGAGCGCGACACCGACCGGTTCGAGTTGCTCAGTTGGGCTCGCGGCGCGCTGGCCGGCCCCGTGACCGGCGAGGAGTTGCGGCTGCTCGCGACACCGATCGGCGAGCTGGGCGACGACCTTTCGCGCTGCGACGATGCGCTGACCGGTGCCGCCACGATCGCATGGGCGCTCGGCATCGTCGACTCTGACCGGCTGCCAGTCCCGCCGGATGGTGACGCCGAGGAGCGCGTGATGACCTGGGCTCCCGCGCCGTGGACCGACCTCGACCGCATCGCCCGAAAGCTCCAGTTGCGGAGTGAAGCGGCCATCGCGACCGAGCGCGAGCGGTGGGAGCTCTGGTACTGGCGATCGACGGACGCCGACGAAGCGACCGGGTCGGTTGACGATGTCGTTGCCGACCTGGCCGAGTCCGGGCTGATTCCGACCGCCGACGGCGATTTCGCCACCGACGCCGCCGAGCCATTCGAAAAGCTCACCCCCGAGCAACAGGACGAGATTGCCTGGTTGGCGGAACACCGGCTTCGAGCGCTCAACTGGGCCTGCGGCTTCGGCGACGACTGGGAAAGCGTGCCGCTGTACCCGGACTGACGCGATAGAAGCGCGGGCAGGTCGCCGCCACTCGCCGTGCACCGTTCCACTGCCGCGTGCGTGGGCCCTTCGTTGACAATAGCGCCAATCCAATTCAGGGTCGCACCGACTCGCGTCGACCCTGCGGGCCGGTTGCACCTCTTGATATTCGATGCTAATCTAATTTCATGTCCATCGAAGTACAGGAGGGTGCCACATGACGTCAGACGGAACCGACAACGCCCGAGAGCTGGCGAGATTGTTGAAGGTGATTGCGGATGAGTCCCGCCTGCGGATTCTCGGGCTGCTCGCGGAGGGTCCTCTTGTGGGCAAGGAGATCGCGGCACGTCTCGAACTGACCCCGCCGACCGTCAGCCACCACATGCGAAAGTTGGTCGACGCCGGCATCGTGACCGCGACGAGCGATGCCCAGATGCAACGATATGCGCTGAACGGCGATCTGTTGCTCGCCATGCGACGCGCTCCGCTGGAGCCGGAACCGGAAACGTCGCCTGCATCTACCGATGACGAGGATGCCGCCTACCGCGCGAAGGTGTTGCGGAACTTCTTCGACGGCGAGCGGCTGAAAACCATTCCGGCTCAGCGCAAGCAACGAGTGATTGTCCTGCAGAAGTTGATGGAGCGGTTCGACCCGGCCCAGAGCTACGCCGAGCGCGAGGTGAACGACCTCCTACGACCTGCCCACGACGATGTCGCGTCGTTGCGACGCGAACTGGTCGACTACGGCTTCATGACGCGGGAGCGAGGCATCTACCAGGTGGCTCACTCCACCCCCGCTCGCTCGGAACAGATCGCCCAGGAGGTCACTGGCGACGAGCGCGGCTGGCTCGCCGGACTGATCGGATCGGCCGTCGGAGCGAGCAGCCGCGGTCAGTAGGCACCCGGCGCAAATCCCTGGCGCGCGTGCGCGATGAACGCCTCGATCAACGTCAGGTCCTTCTCCCCAGCGATCTCGACGCCGCTGCTCACGTCGACACCACGCGGCGCGACCGCCTGAATCCCCTCGATGACATTGCCCGGGTTGAGGCCGCCCGCCAGTAGCGCGGGCCAGCGCGATGCCAGGTGCGTCGCCAGCGACCAGTCAGCCCGCATGCCCGTGCCGCCGTAGGCGCCGGCAACCTTCGCATCAATGTGTATCGCGGCAGCCGGTCGCGGCTGGTCCATCCATGAATCGGCAAGGCGATCGAGCGCATCGGCGTCCATGCCGGCCCCGACGTGGATCGTCTTGATCACCGGAATGTCAATCTCCGTCAGGATGTCCGGGGTCTCGTCGCCGCTGAGCTGGACGATGTCCAGCGCGCCTTCATCGACGAAACGCCGTATCTCGGTGGCGCTGGCGTTGACGGTGACGCCGACAAGCGCCGGTGGCCGCACGATGCCGCTCAGCACCGTCTCGCGGACCTCCCGCACGAACGACGGAGCGACCTGCCGCCGGCTCTCGGCGAGGATGAATCCGAGCGCGTCGGCCCCGCCGAGCGCCGCGGTTCGCGCGGCCTCGATGGTGCGCAGCCCGCAAATCTTCACGATCCGGCCGGATTCGACGTCAAGCATCGCCACGCGCCCGCCTCGGCACACCGGCGATCTCCCGAACCGCCGCCGCCCGATCCTGCTGGAGGATCAGCGATTCCCCGACCAGTAC
>JAEVYR010000267.1 GCA_023392645.1 Chloroflexota bacterium
AACCTCCATGAGCTCGCCGTCGAAGACGCGATCGAGACGCATCAACGCGCCAAGCTCGAGCGGTACGGCGACACGTTGTTCGTCGTCCTTCGCGCCGCCCGCTACCTCGATCGCGCGGAGTCCGTCGAGTTCACCGAGCTGCACGTTTTCGTTGGGCCAGATTTCGTGGTGACCGTGCGCCATGGTGACAGCCCGGATCTCAACCGCGTGCGCCGGCGGATGGAGTCGGACCCCGAGCTGCTGCGTCGTGGCACCGAAGCCATCCTGTACGCGATCCTGGACCGGGTCGTCGACGATTACAAGCCGGTCGTGCGAGGGCTTGAGCACGATATCGACGAGATCGAATCGCAGGTATTCGGCGGCAATGCTGGCGTCACCCGCCGAACCTACGAGCTGGCGCGCGAGATCATCGAGTTCCAGAGGGCCACGAAGCCGCTTGTCGGCATCGTCGGCGCATTGATCACCGGGGCCGACAAGCACGGCGTCGACGCGGAGTTGCAGCGATACCTGCGGGATGTGCAGGACCACGCCATCCAGGTACAGGAGCAGGTCGCCTCGTTTCGGGAACTGCTCCAGAACATCCTGAGCGTGAACCTCTCGATCGTGGGACTGCAGCAGAACGAAGAGGTCAAGGCGATGACCGCGGCCTCGATTGCCCAGAACGATGAGGTCAAGCGAATCTCCGCATGGGCAGCGATCCTCTTCGCCCCGACGCTCGTGGGCACGATTTACGGCATGAACTTCGATGACATGCCGGAGCTGCACTGGCAGCTTGGCTACCCGTTCTCCCTGCTGCTCATGTTGCTGGTCTCCTTCGCCATGTATGCGGTCTTTCGCCACCGGGGATGGCTCACCTGACATCCGGGGCGCCGCGCGGTCAGATCCAGTCGATTCGGCGGAAGATCACGATGAACACAACAGCGATCGCCGCCATCAGCGCCAGCGCCCACGCATAGCCGAACTCCCAGGTGAGCTCGGGCATGTGGACGAAGTTCATGCCATAGACGCCCGCGACGAGGGTCATGGTCATCAGGATGATGGACGAAGCGGTGAGCGTCTTCATCGTCTGGTTGAGCCGGTTCGAGGTGACGGAGAGATAGGCGTCGAGGGCGCTGGAAAGCAGGTCACGATCGATGTCGATCGCGTCGATGATGCGGAGGATATGGTCATAGACATCCTGGAAGTAGGCGGACGTCTCATCCCCGAGTACCGGGGAACCGGGTCGCAGGAGGACGTTCATGACATCCCGCTCGGGCGAGAGCACGCGGCGCACGGCCAGCAGGTCCCTCCTGATGGTGAAGATCTCCTGTTGGACCCCTCGCTGGTAATGATTGAAGATTTGCGACTCCAGATCGTCGATGCGATCCGAGACGAGATCCACCACGGGGAAGTAGCCGTCGACGACCGCATCGAGAAGCGTGTGCAGCAGCCAGTCGACCCCGTTCGCACTGGACCGCGTGGCGACGTTCCGCCAGCGTTCGGCTGTCTCGCTCACCGCCGGCATGGCGGCGTCGTGAACCGTGACCAGGAAGTTCTTGCCGGCGAATATGGAAAGCTGCCGGGCCTGCAGGCGCTCGTCCTCCATCTCGAAGACGTAGAAGACGATGAACATGAAGGATTTGTAGAAATCGACCTTCGGCCGCTGGTTAAGCCGGACCGCGTCTTCCATCGCCAACGGGTGAAATTGAAACTCGTCGGCGATCAGCCGGAGCTCGTCAGGGGTCGGATCGACGACATCGACCCAAAGCAACGACTCCCCGGCGTCGAGGGCATCGCTGATCCGCTCGACGGGATAGTCGCCCTGAACTCCGCCCTCACTGGAGGTCACCCAAACATCGATCATCACGCCTCCCTGTCGCGACCCGACGCGGCCGCCGGGGAGCAGCCGAATCGATGTCCCGCTGCGGCATGGGGAAGGCCCCCGCGTCTGGACGAGTAGACTACCACCGAGCAACGACTGGCAATCGCCGACACTTCACGGGACGGATTTGCGTGACCGATATCGAACAGCGACAAGCGGATGAGTCGGCAGTCGACGAGACGCCGCTGCTCGACAGCATTCGCACGGCCATCGCCGAGGGCGACGCCGAGCGGGCGCGCGGCCACGCCCGCCGGATGGTCGAGGAGGACGCCCTCGCGCTGCTCGAGGATCTCTCGGCGGAGGAGTTGAGTCGCCTCTTCGCCATCCTCGGCGACGAGACGCTGGCGTTGCTGCTGGCCCGGCTGGACGACCGCGACGCGGCCGGCATTCTCTCGCGCATGACCGCCGCCCAGGCAGCCGACATCCTCGAGGAAATCGAGCCCGACGACGCGACCGACATTTTCGCGGAGATGGAGCAGGCCGATCCGGCCGCCGCGGGCACCGTCCTGATCGAAATGGAGCCCGAGGAAGCGGCCGAGATTCGCGACCTGATGGCGTACCCGCCGGACACCGCCGGCGGCATCATGACGCCCGCGTTCGTCGCGGTCTTCCCGGACCTCCGCGCCGACGAGACGATCCAGGGGTTGCGCCAGGTTGCGGAAGAAGCGGAAACCGTCAACTACGTCTATGTGATCTCCCGCGATGACGACTCGCTTCTCGGCGTGCTGCCGCTGTACCGGCTCGTGCTGAGCCGGCCCGACACACCGGTCGCCGACCTGATGACGACGGATATCATCACCGTGCCCGTCGGCGCCGACCAGGAGGAAGCCGCGCGGCTGGTGATCGAGCACGACCTGCTGGCGCTGCCGGTGATTGACGACGACCGTCGCCTGCTGGGCATCATCACCACCGACGATGTCGCCGATATCCTGGAAGAGGAAGCCACCGAAGACATCGAGCGGCTCGGTGGCTCGCAACCGCTGGAAGTGCCCTACCTGCGCGCCTCGCCGCTGCTGCTGTTTCGCAAGCGCATCGTCTGGCTGCTGGTGCTCTTCTTCGCGCAGTTCTTCACCGTCACCATCCAGGAGCACTACTCGGATGTGCTCCAGCAGGTCATCCTGCTCTCCGCGTTCATTCCAATCCTGATAGGCACCGGCGGCAACGTCGGCTCGCAAACCGTCTCGACGCTGATCCGCGCAATGGCCGTCGGCGAAGTGCGTCCGTCACACATCCTCAGGGTGGTCGGCAAGGAGGCGCTGACCGGGCTCGCGCTCGGCCTCGTGATGGGCACATTGATGTTTTTCCGCGCCGATTTCTCGGCCGGCAGCTCGTTCGAGATTGGCCTGACGGTGGGCCTGACGGTGCTTGTGCTGACGGTCTGGGCGGCCACCGTCGGGGCGATCATCCCGATCGTGTTGAGCAAGTTGAAGATGGACCCGGCGGTGGTCTCGGCGCCATTCATCAGCAGCTTCGTCGACGGCACCGGGCTGATCATCTACTTCACGCTGGCCCGCATGCTTCTTGACTTGTAGATGGCGCAGCGCCGTCGGGATCGGCGCTCTCCCGGCGGGATCTCCATCGGGGGCACGCGCCGCGAACGCATCCAGCAGACACCGTGAGCCGGGCGCTGCCAGCGCCGTGACGTGACGGTGGTGAACGCCGAGGTGGCGCGCGTCCAGGACGTCACCCCTGCGACGATTCAACGCTCGGTCCGATCCCCCATGCACGGACCCGCAGCTTCCGGTACACTCGATGTGCCTGAATGGCACAATTCCGACGATCGAGACTGTCGCCGCCCCGCGCGCAATCACAGGCAGGTCATCAGCATGCAAGCGTCCGCCGCCGTCATCACCGAGGAGATCCAGAACGACGTCGTCGCCGCGC
>JAEVYR010000233.1 GCA_023392645.1 Chloroflexota bacterium
GAGTGACGGCATGCGAATCGCGATTGTCGGCGCCGGCGGCACGGGCGGGTATTTCGGAGGGTTGCTGGCGCGGGCCGGGCGAGACGTCACCTTCATCGCGCGAGGAGCCACGCTGGACGCGCTGCGATCCCGCGGCCTGACGGTACAGTCCCGCGTCGAGGGTACCTTCACCGTCGATGTCGCCGCCACCGATGACGCGGCAGGCGTCGGACCCGTCGATGTGGTGCTCTTCTGCGTCAAGACCTATCAGACGGAAGCGGCGGCCGCCGCGATCCGCCCGCTAGTGGGCCCCGACACCGCGATCCTCTCGATCCAGAACGGCATCGACAACGAGGAGCGCATTGCCGACGTGGTCGGGCCGAACGCGGTGCTGGGCGCGATCGCGGGGCTGAGCGTGCGTACCGATGCGCCCGGCGTCGTCACTGTCACGCAGGAGCCCGGCGGCATCACCTTCGGCGAGCTCGGCGGCGGCGAGAGCGAGCGCACCGCCGTCGTGGCCGCAGCGCTCGACGGCGCCGGTTTCACGGTGACGGTTGATGCCAACATGCCTGGCCTGCTGTGGCACAAGTTCGTGTTCATCTGTGGCCTGAGTGGAGTCAGCTCGGTCGTGCGCCAGCCGATCGGCGGGATCCTGCGATATCCGGAAACGTCCGCCCTCTATCGCGGAGTGATGGAGGAGACTGCCGCCGTGGCGCGCGCGGAGGGGATCGCGTTGCCCCAGCGGTCGGCCGAGACCTGGATGGAACGGAGCGCAGCGCTCAATCCGACGATGTATGGATCGATGTATTTCGACCTGGAACGGGGTCGGCCCATGGAAGCGGAGGCGTTGAACGGCACCGTTGTGCGGCGTGGCCGCGAGCTGGGAGTCCCGACGCCGCTCAATCTCGCCGTGTACGGGGCGCTGCGTCCGTATCAGGATGGAACGCCTGAACCGGTCACGGACGAGCACCGGCCCGGCGCGATCACGTGAGGAGAGAGCGCCCGTGATAACCCCACACCCGGTAGGCGTCGGCATCGTCGGCGCCGGGTACATCTCGACGATCTATCTCAGGAACCTCACGACCCGATTCGATAATGTTCGCGTCGTCGGTCTCGCCGACCTGATGATGGATCGCGCTCGCGAGCAGGCGGCCACGTTCGGAGTCGAGGCGATGACGGTTGACGAGCTGCTCGATCATCCGGAGATCGAGCTGGTCGTCAACCTCACCATCCCGGCGGCGCACGCCGAAGTGGGCATGCAGGCGATCGAGGCGGGAAAGTCGATCTACACCGAGAAACCGCTGGCGACGACCCCGGGCGACGCGCGAAAGCTGCTGACAATGGCGGCCGATCGCGGCGTGCGGGTTGGAGCCGCGCCCGATACGTTTCTCGGCGGTGGCCTGCAAACGGTGCGCGCGCTGCTCGACGAGGGGGTCATCGGCCGGCCCGTGGCGGCGACCGGCATGATGCTCACCGCCGGGCACGAGCGCTGGCATCCGAATCCCGATTTCTACTACCAGCCGGGCGGCGGGCCGCTATGGGACATGGGGCCGTACTACCTCACGGCGCTGCTGGCGCTGCTGGGTCCGGTCACGCGCGTGGTGGCGACCGCCAGCACCAGCTTCGCGACGCGCACCATCCAGAGCGGGCCGCGCGCGGGCGAGATCGTGCCGGTCGACACGCCGACGCATATCATGACGCTGCTCGATTTCGCGGGCGGCGCGCGCGGCAGCCTGACGACCTCGTTCGATGTTCACGACACCAACGGCAGCACGCTCGTGCTCTACGGCTCCGAGGGGACACTGCGATTGCCCGACCCCAACACCTTCGGCGGCCCGATTGAGCGGCTCGCGCCGGGGGCGGATACCTGGGAGTCGATCGAGCCCCGCTATCCCTTCACCGACAACAGCCGCGGGTTGGGGGTGAGCGACATGGCGCGGGTGCTCCGCGAGGGCGGACCGCACCGGGCAAGTGGCGAGATGGCGGCACACGTCGTGGACATCATGGCGGCCGCGCTGACGTCGAGCGACGAGGGCCGCCACATCTTGATTTCGAGCTCCTTCGACCGTCCGGCGCCGCTCTACTGACCGTAACGACCCGTTCGGTGGTCACTGCGAGGTTGGTCAGGCACGATAGCGAGGTCCACCCGGTGACATGCCGGACAGCCCAGTGGCCCGACGATCTCCCGGAATTGCCCCCTCGCTTGGCATAGGACTTGCTTCTCATTCGCTACAGCAGCAGATCGCTGCTTTGACGGGACCCGGCACGCGCCGCCGTAGCCGCATCTGGACGGAGTGCTCGATTGATGGCAGCTCCGCGAGGAAGCCATGAGCGGCGGCCCGAGCGCTCGGCGCCGTTGGGGCGATTCAGATCAGCGATGCGCCCGACATCGGGTAGTGGCCGGGTGGTGTCCACGCTCCACGTTCTCCGGGCTGGCCTCTCTGGCTGGCGCCGTGCAAGGCCAGAACCTGCGCGGTCAATGGGGCTCAACATCCCGGTTCATGAAGAAGCATCGAGGAGGTAGCGATGAGCGATCGGCGTTCAAATGGGCAGCGACAAGGATCGACGCGATTCACCCGGCGTCAGGCCCTGAAGGCAGGCGGAGCGGCGGCCGCGGCAGCGGTTTCCGCCTCGGGTGTTCACCAGGTCGCAGCCGGCTCAAACCGGTTCCGGGCCATACAATCGGCCAGCCCCTCGCCGTCGGCGTCGCTGCCACCGTGGGAGCCTCGATTCGATGAAGACGTGACGCTCCATCGGTTCGGGTTCGGCACGGACAACCTCACCTCGGAAGTCCGTGTGAACGCGTTTCAGGAAACCTATCCGAATTTCGAGCTGCAGGCGACACCCGAGATCACCGACCAGAAGATCCTCACCGCCGTCGCCAGCGGCGATGTGCCCGATCTCTTCTGGATCGGCAGCGAGACGATCCAGAGCTGGGCCGCCCGCGGTGCCCTTGAGTCGCTCGATGACCTGATCGAAAACGATGACCGGTTCGACCTGAGCCAGTTCTACGATTCGGAGATCGCCAAGGTCCAGTACGACGGCACGACGTACGGCGTGCCGCAGTTCGTCGACTGTCGCCCGGTTTGGCTCGATCATGCCTCGCTCGACGAGGCCGGAATCGCGGTCGAGGATGTCGACACGTCGAACTGGCAGCAGATGCAGGACTATGGCACGAAGCTGGTCAAGAAGGACGGAGACCAGATTGTCCGCTGGGGGTTCGACACCAAGGGTGTGAACTTCTTCTGGATGTGGTCGTGGGGCAACGGAGGCCAGCTGCTGTCGGAAGACGGCAAGATGGCCACGTTCGACACGCCGGAGAATATCGAGGCGCTGCAGTACAACATCGACACCTACAACTCACAAGGCGGCTTCCAGACCTACCAGGCGTTCATGCAGACAACCGGCTTCGATGGAGCGGAGAATTTCTTCGTCCAGCATCAGGTGGCGATGACACCGTTCGAAAGCTGGCTGCTGGGCATCGTTGCCGAAGGCGATCCGAACCACGAATTCACCGTCACGCCGTTCCGCGGCAAGGACGGCAACCCCTACAGCATCACCGGCGGTCAGAGTTGGGCCATTCCCAAGGGCGCCAAGAACAAGGAAGCGGCCTGGGAG
>JAEVYR010000254.1 GCA_023392645.1 Chloroflexota bacterium
CCGTGAAATGGAACTGATGATTACTCAACCCGGATCCCCGGGATCGCGCTGTCAGCGAGCTCTACCGATTGGGTTGCCGCGCCGCCACCGCCGCCCGGCGCGCCGACCTCGAACGCCGGGACGAGCGGGCCGGCCGTGGCTGTGCCGGTGGCGAGCGCGCTTGCGAGCAGCAGGCCGATCGCGAGGATGACTGCGCGGACAGAGAACCAACGGGTTGGAGGTGAGGTCGACGCGGCAATGCTCCTGGTATCCGTGGACGTGGGATCCGACGAGTCGAAGGCTGTTGACCGTGACATCATGATGCTGCTCCTTCGTGATTCTCACGAGCCGGTCGGCAGCTGGCCTTTCGCCGACCATGAGCCCATCATCGGGGAGCAGTTGATTTGGGGCATCGTCAGAATTACCGGATCGCCGAGCCAGCCGAACTGCACCAATGGCGTAGCGTGCGTGGTGTCGAGGCGCGCGGCACGCCGAATCCGAGCGATCCGCGTGCGGTCTGCGTCGTGGCTGTATCACGCAATGCCGTTGCGGATCGCCCATGCGACGGCCGCCGTGCGGCTGGGAAGGTCGAGCCTCGTGAGGATGTTGCCGACATGGGTGGCGGCGGTGCGCCTGCTGACGAAGAGTCGGTCGGCGATCTGCTGGTTGGTGAGGCCATCGGTCATGAGGCGCAGCACTTCCGTCTCGCGGGGGGAGAGACTTGAGCGAGATTCCGGCGGGTCGGGACCGGCGCTCGTGGAAGGTCTCCACGCCCGTGCCTCGGCTAGCGTCTCATCGATCGCCGTTGTCCGAGCCGCCTTCCACACCTCGAGGTACCCTTTCGGACCCAGCGTGGCGGTGACGCTCGCCAGCCGGCGCTGGTGCTGATCGGGAAAGTCTTCGATGCGCCGCTGGTCAGCGCCATCGCGGATGCCATCGGCCGCGCCGATCATCCGCGCCGCCATGGTCATGTCACCAGCCGCAATTGCTATGTCGGCGAGAGTATCAAGGCAATCCGCATAGGCCTGTTCGTTGTCGAAATCCCGCCAAATCTCGAGGCAGCGCCGAAGTAGCGCGGCGGCGTCGTTCAAGCGGCCGGCGGACCGCTCGATGCCGGCGAAAACCTGGAGCACGTGCGCGCGGGCATAGACGTCGCCGGTGCGTTCCGCGCTCGCCAGGGCTTCGCCGATGCGCTGGCGAGCGGTGATGGGGTCGCCTTTGCGAAGTGCGAGCTCGGCGAGATCCGCCAGCCCGACCGGGTGGTCCCTCACGCTGCCGACGCGATCGCTCAGCTCGTGAGCTTCCAGGATGAGTCGTTCGGCGATGTCGAGGCGTCCGGCCTGGAGCTCGAAGAATCCCAGGTTTCCCAGACTGAGCGCCTGGCCCCACAGATTCCCGGATTCGCGGGCGACGTCCACGCTCTCCCGCATCAGCCGGATCGCCTCGACCATGTCGCCGTCGCGCAGGACATCCAGACCCAGGTTGCACGCCGCCGAGGCGATGCCAAACCGATAGCCGATAGCTCGCGAGAGCGCGAGTGCATCCCGAGCGGCCGCCATGCTGTCCTCGTATCGACCGAGGAGGCTCAATGCCATTCCACGGCCAATCCATGCGAGAGCCAGCCGCTCCCGGTCCGCCGCTGCATCGAATAGCGCGGCCGCCTCGTCGAGCGCAACGAGCGCGCGCTCGGCGTCGGCCTGGTGGGAGAGAATCACACTGAAGCCCAGGAGCGCCCTGGCCCGACCGAGGGTCGCCGCGCCGCCGTGCGGATGGTCGATCAGTGATTCGTAGAGCCGCCGGCTTTCGTCGAACAATCCCCGGAGCGTGAAGTACATCCAGAGCGAGCCGGCAAGCTCCTGCGCGTCGTCGATCCTGTCGCGATCGACGAGCCATGCCAGGGCGGTTCGAATGTTGCTGTGGTCGACCGCCAGCCGGCGCAGCCAGACGACCTGCTCCGTGCCTTCCACACCGCGCTCGAAGCGCCGCGCCAGGTCGAGGCCCCAGGCCGCGTGCGCGTGTCGGGCTGCTTCGGCCTCACCGGTCGATTCCAGGTGTTCCAGGCCGTATTCGCGGATGACTTCCAGCATCCGGTACCGACTGTCGCCGGACTCCTGCGGCGCTTGCTGCACCAGGCTGTGATGCAGCAGGTCGGCGAGGAGGTCGAATGCACGCTGGCCACCGACGGCTTCGGCCGCTTCGAGCGAAAACTCCCCGGTGAACACGGACAGGCGTCGAAACAGCGCCTGCTGCTCGGGCGACAAGAGGTCGTAGCTCCAGGCGATGGTGTCGCGCATGGTCCGGTGACGGGGTTCCGCATCGCGGGTGGCGCCGCGCAGGATCGCCAGCCGGTCGGTGAGCCGGGTCAGCAGCGCGTCGGGTGAGAGCACGTTGAGTCGCGCCGCGGCCAGCTCGATCGCCAATGGCAGGCCGTCCAGCGCGAGGCAGATCTCCCGTATCGTTTCGACGTTCGCCTCCGTCATGGCGAACTCCGGGCGCACGGCCCGCGCCCGCTGGACGAAGAGGTCGACCGCCGCGCCGGAGGCGCCTGGCAGGTCGGTCTCAGCGGGCGAGCTGCCCGGCAGTGCGAGTTGCGGCACCTGGTGCCGACGTTCGCTCGCGAGTTGGAGGGCAACGCGACTCGTTGCCAACACGGTCAGGCGCGGGCAGCGGTGGAGGAGCGCATTGGTCCATGCGGCGGCATCGTCGATGAGGTGTTCGAGATTGTCGAGCACCAGCAGGAGATGACGATCCGGCAAGGCGGAAAGCACCACATCCGAGGCTGCCCGGTCGCCCGCCTCCTGAAGTCCAAGCGCGCGGGCGGTAGCTGCCGGGATGTATTCAGGCTCGCGTACCGACGCGAAGCCGACGAACGCGGCGCCATGCGCGAACTCGCGCTCGAGCGAGGTTGCCACCGCGAGCGCGAGGCGAGTTTTGCCGATCCCTCCCGGGCCGGTGAGCGTCAGCAGCCGCGTTTCGCCGGCATCGAGCAGCGTCCGGACCTGCACCAGGTCGAGATCACGCCCGATAAGCGGCGCGCTCGGCCGGGGCAGCGCTGCCCCGAAGTCGGCGGTGAGAGATGGTACCGGCGGCGCGTGGCCTGCGGACATCGGGCGCTCCGATCAGTCGCGGTGTCCGGTGTTGGAGCCTTCCGGTGCCATCTTGCCGGAAGCTCATTTCTATGTCAATAAAGTGGTGAGGTAATTCGCACCCGAACGCCGGGCGGTTCTATCC
>JAEVYR010000281.1 GCA_023392645.1 Chloroflexota bacterium
CCCCCAACCGCCCCTCGGCACTGCGTCGCCGGGGGGCGTTTGCGCAGGTCTCCCTACTCGGTGATTGGTTCCGCGCCCTCGGCGCCGATCTCGGCTTCCTGAACGCCCTCGGCCTGCGCTTCGGCGGCCGGATCGCGCGGTTCCATGATCGTGACCGATCCGATCTCCTCGCCGTCGCCGAGACGCATCAGCTTGACGCCCTGGGTCGTGCGACCGATGCGGGAGATCTGGCTGGCGGCGATCCGGATCGCGATGCCACTGGTGTTCATGAGCATGACGCCAGATTCATCATCGACCATCCGGGCGGCGACGATATCGCCGGTACGATTGGTGAGGCGCATCGCCTGGATGCCCTTGCCGCCGCGACCCTGCACCCGGTATTGCTCGATATCGCTGCGCTTGCCCATGCCGAGCGACGACACGATCAGCAGGTCCTTTTCGGTGTCGGGATCGAACACGTCGAAGGCGATCACGCGGTCGTTCCTGTCGAGCCGTATGCCGATCACGCCGGCAGCAGTGCGGCCCATCGCCCGGGTGTCGGTTTCCGGGAAGCGAATCGACATGCCCTTCTGGGTCACCAGGATGGCGTCGCAGTTGCCATCGGTGATCTTGACCCAGGTGAGCTCGTCGCCGTCGTCCAGGCCAATCGCCGCCTTGCCGTCCGCCCGGATGCTCGAGAACTGGTCGAGCGAGGTCCGCTTCACCCGACCGTTGCGAGTGGTGAAGAAGAGATACTGGCCAGGGTCGTGGTTGCGCACCTTGAGCAGCGTCGCGACCTTCTCGTCTGGCTGCATGTTGACGACGTTGACGATCGGGAGGCCCTTGGCCGTCCGGCTGCCGTCGGGGAGCTCGTAGACCTTGATCTGGTAGACGCGCCCGCGGTTGGTGAAGACAAGCATCGAGTCGTGCGAGTTCGCGCTGAGGATGTGCTGGATGCCGTCTTCATCGCGCATCGTGAGACCCGTCACGCCGCGGCCGCCGCGATGCTGCGTCTTGTAGGTGTCCTGGGCAATCCGCTTGACGTAGCCACGGTTGGTGATCGTCACGAGGACATCGACTTCGGGGATGAGGTCTTCTTCGCTCATCTCGCCCGAGACATTCTGGATGCGCGTGCGGCGCTCGTCGCCGTACTTCTCCTTGATGTCGGCCATGTCGTACTTGATCAACCCCAGGATCAGCTCCGGGTTGGCCAGCAGCTCTTCGAGCCGCGCGATCTCGGCCATGACCTCCTTGTACTCGTCCTCGATCTTCTGCCGCTCGAGGGCAGCCAGGCGCGCCAGCCGCATGTCGAGGCTGGCGTTCGCCTGGACCTCGCTCAGCGCAAACGCCTTCATCAGGTTTCGGCGGGCGGTGTCGGTCGTCCGCGATCGACGGATCGTATTGATGACCTCGTCAATGTTGTCGAGGGCGATCTTCAGCCCTTCGAGGATATGCGCGCGATTCCGGGCCCGCTCGAGCTCGAACTCGGTGCGACGGGTGATGACCTCTTGCCGGTGGCCGATGAACTCCTGAAGAGCGCGCTTGAGCGTCAGCACGCGCGGCTGCGTGCCTCGTTCGACCAGCGCCAGCATGTTGACGCCGAAGGTCTGCTGCAGCGCGGTGTGCTTGAAGAGGTTGTTGAGCACCTTCCGCGGCTGGGCGTCGCGCTTGAGCTCGATCACCATCCGCATGCCGGAGCGATCCGACTCGTCTCGCAGGTTGGAAATGCCGTCCAGCTTGCCGTCGCGCACCATCTCGGCGATACGCTCGAGCAAGGTGGCCTTGTTGACCTGGTAGGGCAGCTCGGTGACGACGATCTGGCTGCGATTGCCCCGCTCCATGTCCTCGATGAACGCCTTGGCCCGGATCACGACGCGGCCGCGACCCGTGGCGTAGGCGGCCTGGATGCCCTCGCGCCCGAGGATGGTGCCGCCGGTCGGGAAGTCGGGTCCCGGAATGATCGTGTTGAGCTCCTCGATCGTCGCCTCGGGATTGTCGATCAGGTGCGTGACGGCGTCGGCGACCTCGTTGAGGTTGTGGGGCGGCACGTTGGTCGCCATGCCGACGGCGATGCCGGCGCTGCCGTTGATGAGCAGGTTCGGGATTCGCGATGGCAACACGGTGGGTTGCATCATCGTCGCGTCGTAGTTCGGGTACTCATCCACCGTGCGCTTGTTGATGTCGGCCAGCATCTCCTCGGCGATCCGCGTCATTTTCGCCTCGGTGTACCGCATCGCCGCGGCGCTGTCGCCGTCGACCGAGCCGAAGTTGCCCTGACCGTCGACCAGCGGGTAGCGCAGGGAGAAACTCTGCGCCATGCGAACCAGCGTATCGTAGGCGGCGGTGTCACTGTGGGGATGGAAGTTCTTGATGACCTCGCCGACGATACCCGCGCTCTTGCGATAGCGAGTGTTGGGACGCATCCCCATCTGGTGCATGGCGTAGAGCACGCGGCGGTGCACCGGCTTGAGACCATCGCGCGCGTCGGGGAGCGCCCTCTGCACGATCACGCTCATCGCGTAATCGAGATACGACTGACGCATTTCCGATTCGATTGTGGCAGTACGTACGTTTCCAATATCCACGCGCATTGGCTCCTGATTTCAACGCTATCTGGGAATGCGCAATGTGTCGCGCAATGATCAATTATAGCGGAAAACCGGGCAAACTGCCCGGTTCCCGCCGAAGAAACACTACACTGTCGCGCCAGTCGGTTATTCGAGTTTGGTACCGCAATTCGTGCAGAACTTCGCGCCCGGCGCGTTGGCCGTGCCGCACTCCGGGCATGCCTTCGCCGCGAGGTTGGTGCCGCACTCCGGACAGAACTTCGCGCCGGCGGGGATGGTCGCGTTGCAGTTCGGGCACTGCTGCGTCGCGGTCTGGGGGGACGGCTGCTGCTGTTGCTGCTGACCCTGTTGCCCCTGCTGGTAGGCGTTGCCGATCGCGCCGGCCATCGCCTGGCCGATGCCGAGACCCGCGCCGAGCCCGACACCGGTGGAGGTCGCGTCGCCACCACCGCCCTCGTTGCGGGCGGCGTCTCCGATCGCCTGGGCGGTCTTGAACTGGGTGTATGCGCCCATGTCGCCGATCGCGCCCATGCCCGACCGCTCGTCGATGCGCTGCTGGACCTCCTCGGGCGGCGTGATTGCGCTGATCTGGAACGTGATCAGGTCGAGCCCGAGCCGCCCAAAATCGTCCGCCAGCGCCGCGCGCGTGCCGTCGGCGATTTCGCGCGTCATGCGCTGGATGTCGAGGATCGACGTTTGCGCGTCGCCGAGGATGTCGTTGAATTCGTTCAGGATCACGCTGCGGAGAAAGTCCTCGATCGCGGAGGTTGTGAACGATCCGCGCGTGCCGACGATCTCGTTCACGAACACCTGCGGGTCGGCCACCTTCATGCTGTAGGTGCCGAACGCGCGCAGGCGCACCATGCCGAGCTCGGTGTCCCGGTAGACCAGTGGCTGCTGCGATCCCCACTTCATGTCGAGGAACTCGCGCATCGCCACGAAATACACTTCGGCCCGGAACGGGCTGTCGCCACCGAACGGAAGCCCAAGCAACCCCGTCAGCAGCGGGATGTTGTTGGTCGAGATCGTGTGCCGGCCGGGTCCGAAGACATCGAGCGCCTTGCCGTCGCGGAAGAACACCGCGCGCTGGCTCTCGCGCACCACGAGCTGCGAGCCGAGCCGAAACTCGCCGGACCCCGACTCGGGAATGCGGTGAACGATCTCGCCGCCCCGCTC
>JAEVYR010000602.1 GCA_023392645.1 Chloroflexota bacterium
TGCTCCCCGCCGACATCGTCACCGAGCTCGCCGAGTTGCAGGATTCGGTCCGCCCGGCGCCGTTCGACCAGATCGCCGGCATGATCGAGTCACAGCTTGGCGCGCCGATCGACGAGCTCTTCCGCGAGGTCGACCCGACGCCGCTCGGCTCGGCCTCGATCGGCCAGGTCCATCCCGCCACCCTGCTGGATGGCACGCCGGTCGTGCTCAAGGTCCAGCGACCGGGCATCGACCGGATCGTCGAGACCGATATCTCCATCCTCTCCGATCTCGCCAGCCGCGCCGACCGCTACATCGGCGCCGCCCGTCCGCTGGACCTGCCGGAGCTCGTGAGCGAATTCGGCTGGACCCTGCGCGCCGAGCTCGACTTCGTCGCCGAGGCGCACAACGTCACCACGATCGCCCGCATCTTCGAACACAATCCCGAGGTGCGCATCCCGGCGGTGCACTGGTCGCTCTCGCGGCAGAAGGTGCTGACGCTGGAACGACTCACGGGCACGCAGATCGACGAGCTGGCGACGCTCGACGCGCGCGGTCTCGACCGCACCGCGATCGCGGCCCAGATCGTCAGCGCGTGGTTCCACATGATCCTCGACGCCGGCTATTACCACGCCGATCCGCACCCGGGGAACATCATCGTCATCGACGGACACACCATCGGCCTGCTCGATTTCGGCATGGTCGGCGTGCTCGACAACCGGCTGCGGCAGCGCATCCTGCCGATCCTGCTGGCGATGGTCGAGCAGGACCCCTCGCGCATCGTCGAGGAACTGACCTACCTCGGCGTGGCGCCGCACGATATCGCGATGGACGCGCTGGAACGAGATGTCCGCCGGCTGATGGCGCGCTATTACGGCCGCTCGCTGCAGGAGATCCAGATCGCCGACGTGATCGAGGACGCCACGAAGATGACGTACCGGCACAAGCTGCGGCTGCCGTCGGAAATCGCGCTGCTGATGAAGACGCTGGCGATGACCGAGGCGATCGCGCGGATGCTCGACCCGACGCTGAACGTCGCCGAGATCGCCGAGACGTCGCTGAAGCGGGAGATTCGCAAGTTTTTCACGCCGTCGTATTGGGTCGATCAGTTGAAGACGCAGCCGCTGGAGATGATGATTCTCGGCTCGACGCTGCCGCGGCGGCTGCAGCGACTGGTCACCCGGCTCGACCGGCAGGAGCTGACCTTTCGGATCCACTACGACGAGCTGCCACGCACGCTGAACGCGCTGACCGGTCTCGTGAACCGGCTGGCGACGGCGATCCTGGTGGCGGCGGGATCGATCGGGCTGGCGCTGCTGTACAACGCGGTGCAGCCGCCGATGTGGAGCTGGCGGTGGAACGTGTTCGCGGTGCTGTTCATCGTGATCGGCATCGCCACGATCCGGCTCATGCTCAGCATCATGCGCAGCGGCAAGTGATTGCGATGACGCATTTCGGCAGAAGCAGGTCTCAAGGTTCGACACCCCGTCAGGACACTCAACCACCGATTGTCGACTCAACGAAATGGCAATCAGTCGTTGTTGCGGGAATCTGACGCAGGGCCGCGCCACTGGCCCGGAACCGGCGCTGCCGGTACCCTTCCGGGAAGTCATCGATCGATGCCAGGAGGTGGACGCTCATGCCCGACCCCGACCCGACCGTGATCGACCCGCCCCGCGGTGGCTCGGTGATGGCGATCGCCGCCCACCCCGACGACATCGAAAGCTGGTGCGGCGGCACCCTCGCCCGTGCCGTCGACGCCGGGGCGCAGGTAAGGCTGCTGCTCGTCACCTCCGGCGACAAGGGCTCGGCTGACCCCGACACCGACCCGGCCACCCTGGCCGCGACCCGCGAACACGAGGCGCGCGAGGCGGCGCGGGTGCTCGGGCTGGCCGATGTCGCGTTCCTGCGCTATCGCGATGGAGAGATCGAGAACACCCACGAGCTGCGCGGCGAGCTGGTCGCATGGATCCGCGCCTGGCGGCCCGGCGCGCTGTTCACCCACGATCCCGAGCACCCGCTGCCGCCGTACCTGCGCCATCGCGACCACGTCGCCGTCGGTCGGGCGACGCTCGACGCTGTCTACCCTCTCGCCCGCGACCCGCTCGCCTTCCCCGAACAGCGGTCGCAGGGGGTGACGCCGCACAAGGTCGGCCAGGTCTGGCTCTTCGCCAGCGCCGTGGCGGACCGCGCGGTCGACATCGGCAGGACATTGGAACAGAAGATCGCGGCGCGGCTGGAGCACGAAAGCCAGACGCCAGATCGGGACGCGCTGATCGCGAGCTGGCGCAAGCAGGCATTCCGGATCGGGACTCCGTTCAACCTCACCGCCGCCGAGACCTTCACGGTGCTCGACATCGACTAATTTCGTCAGAAGACGGCGCAACGTCGACCACGCCCCGCTCGGGGCCCTCGATCGGCAGGCCCTGCACCTTCAATCTTTCGCGCTGATCGCAATCGCGTTTCTCAAGAGCACGCCTCCGGAGCCGACCGGGCGACCGCCTCCTTGACCTCAACGGTGGTTGATGTCGTAGCGTGTGGGACATGCGATCCGGCTTCGGGCCGGGAGATGTCTTTCGTGAAAGCCAGAACAGCGCATGACCGTGACTACCAGCCAGCAGACGCACCCGACCGGCGCCATCCCCACCGACGAATGGACGGTGGATCGGCTCGATCTCGACGCCTACCTCGCCCGGATCGGCCATGACGGCCCGCTCGATCCGACCGTCGACACGCTGTTCGCGCTGCATCGCGCCCACGCGCTGACGATCCCGTTCGAGAATCTCGACATTATCCTCGGCCGCGGCGTCTCGCTCGATCTCGACGCGCTGCAGGACAAAATGCTGCGTCACCAGCGCGGGGGCTACTGTTTCGAGCACAACCTGCTCTTCGCGGCGCTGCTGGAACGTGCCGGATTCGCGGTCCGCCGGCATCTCGGGCGTGTGCTGTCGGCCGCCCCGAATCACCATCAGCCGCGCACCCACATGACGATCAACGTCGACGCCGAGGGCAAGACCTGGCACGCCGATGTCGGTTTCGGCACGGCGCTCAGCGAGCCGATCCCACTCGAAGACGGCATCGAGGTCGATCAGGGTGGCTGGACGCATGGCCTCACCCGGCATGAGGACGGCGCGTGGGTGCTGCGATCGCTCGGGCCCGAGGGGTGGTCCGACCGCTACATCTACACGCAGGAGCGGCAGCACCTCGTCGATTACGTCGCCGCGAACCACTACACCGCAACCCATCCCGACTCGCATTTCACCCGGAAACCGGTCGCCGTACGGCTCACGCCGGAAGCGCGCTATCGACTCAACGGGCTCGAGCTGGCGATCGCGACACCGGACGGCAGTGACGAGCGCCGGGAGATCGCACCGAACGAGCTGGGCGCCATTCTCCGCAACCCCATCGGCATCGACCTGAACCCGGACGACACAGGCCGGCTTGCCGCCACGCTCGCGACGTAGCGCCCCAGGCTGACCGTCGGCGCGCCGCTCGTCTTCGGCTACGAATCGAAGCGCTTTGGCGACCGCGCAGCCGGCTTCTTCACCGGGTTGGGCGCGATCGCGTCAGGGGCATCGGCGCGGGTATGCCCGCTCCGGGCACCGGTGTCGGCCGCATCCGGCCCAAGGGGCGGCATGACGCTCGCGAAGACAAGCATGCTGGCGAACGCGATGGTGTCGGAAACGTGGTTGCAGGGGGTGGTGCCGCAGGCGTCATGCTGTCCCATGTCAATCTCCTCAATCGCGCCCCGGCGTGCTGGCGGGCCGCATTGCCTTCGTGGTCGATGCGCGTCGCGCGGCCAGGCCGCTCATGAAGGTGCCGTAATGCACGAACAGTGCCACTGGCCGGCGCGGATCGCGCGTCGCGACTGCTACATCCCAAGAGACGCCGAAGGCGTACGCGCGTGAGATGGGGAAGCTCGCGACGCCCGAGGCGCACCCGAGCGGCCGATGTCACCGGCCAAAGCGGGAGGCAGGCTCAGGTATAGAGGCAGAAGGGGTGGCCGGCGGGGTCGATCATGACCCGCACGTCGTCCTGCGGCTGATACCCGGCTTGCCTCGCGCCGCACGCCTCCGCCCAGGCGACGGCTGCCTCGAGATCGTCGACGAGGATATCGAGGTGCTGCGTGATGTGCTGGCGACCCGGCTCGCTCGGCCAGGTCGGCGCTCGCCATTGCCGCTCGAACTCGAAATTGAGCGTGATCGTACCGCGATCGCCGGTGGTTCGAAGCTGCGCCCAGCCGGCGGGAGCCTGCTCTCCCTCACCGGGCGGCTCCATGGCGGTAATCTCCGCGTCGAGCAGCTTCGCGTAAAACGCGACGAGCTCGCGCGGGTTCGGGCAGCCGATCGTCACGGAGGTGAGCTGTAGCCTGGCGGTCATGGGATTCTCCTCGTGTGTACGTGGGCGACCACGCCGGCCTCGAGCTGGCGATCGTCACAGCCGGTCAGCGCTCGGCGATCGACCGCAGCGCGCCGCCGTCGCGAATGTGGATGCGCCGTCGCTCAACCTGGATCCAGCCGAGCCGCTCGAACCGGTGCAGCGCCCGGTTGAGCGTCTCCCGCGTCGTGCCGAGCGCGCGCGCGAGGGACTCCTGCGGCTGATCGACCATCACCGCGCCGTCGTCACCCGCGTGCTCCAGCAGCCACTTCGCCAACCGACCCGGCACATCGAGCGAAAGCAGGTCGCTCAGCCGCTCATTGGTCGCCCGGACCATCGCCGCCATCCCTCGCATCATCGCGAGCGCCACGCCCGGCTCTCGCTCGATCAGGCCGAGCACGACGTCACGGCCGAGGTAGCGGACCTGGACCTCGCTGGTGGTCGTGAGCGTCGCCGATCGCGGCGCGCCGTCGATCAGGGCCAGCTCCCCGAACGCGGTCGGCGCCTCGACCTCGGCGAGCACGGTCTCCTGCCCGCCCGCCGCGTACCGGCTCACCCGCACCCGCCCCGCTTCCAGCACGATCAAGTCGTTCCCGGGATCGCCCTCGCTGCACAGCACCTGGC
>JAEVYR010000603.1 GCA_023392645.1 Chloroflexota bacterium
GGTGCGGCGCTGCAACGAGCGCGGCATCCTGGTCGACATCTCGCACCTCAACGAGCGCGGCTTTTGGGACGTCGTCGACATCTCGGCGGCACCGATCGTCGCCACCCATTCCGCCGCGCACGCAATCTGCCCGGTGACCCGCAACCTCACCGATGCCCAGCTCGCCGCGATCCGGGATTCCGATGGGATCGTCGGCGTCAACTTCGAGGTCAGCTCCACTCGCCCGGACAGTCACGACGACCCCGATACCCCGATCGACACGCTCGTCGCGCAGATCGACTACCTCGTCGCGCGGCTCGGCATCGACCGGGTCGGCTTCGGTTCCGACTTCGACGGCGCGACGATGCCGAACGCGATCGGCGATGTCGCCGGTCTGCCGGTGCTGCTCGATGCGCTCCGTGCGCGAGGCTACGACCGCGAATCGCTCGAGAAGCTCGCCTGGCGGAACTGGCTGCGCGTGCTTCGCGCGACCTGGCGCTGACCGCCTTGCCGGCGCGGGCGGGACGTGCGAAGGTCTTGCGGAACACGTCGCACCGGTAGCCCCGGGCCCCGTGCCTGGGGTCGCTCACATCGCTTCGATCCCACCCGGGCATGGCACTCGGGTCACGCGCACTTCGGAGCCATCCGCGTGCCCATCATCACCGTCGACAACCTGGTGAAGGATTTCCACCGACCGAAGCGGTTCGACGGGCCGCTCGGCGGACTTCGCACGCTCCTGACTCGCCAGGTCGTCACCACCCGCGCCGTCGACGGCGTCTCCTTCACCGTCGACGAGGGCGAGCTGGTCGGCTACCTCGGCGCCAACGGGGCGGGCAAGTCGACCACGATCAAGATGCTCTCCGGCATCCTCGTTCCCTCCGGCGGCACGGTCGAGGTCAACGGTCTCGTTCCCTGGCGGCAGCGCGAGCAGAACGCGCTCCAGATCGGCGTCGTCTTCGGGCAGCGCACCCAGCTCTGGTGGGATTTGCCGCTCCAGGACTCGCTGAAGATCATCGGCAAGCTCTACCGCATGGACTCCGGCCGCTATTGTCGGAATCTCGCCAACCTGACCGAGCTGCTCCGGCTGGAGCGCTTCCTCGGCACACCGGTGCGACAGCTCAGCCTCGGCCAACGCATGCGCGGCGACCTCGCCGCCGCGATGCTTTACGAGCCACGCATCCTCTACCTCGACGAGCCAACGGTGGGTCTCGACGTCGTCGCGAAGGAGCGCACCCGCCAGTTCGTCGAGCGGATCAACCGTGAGACCGGCACCACCGTGATGCTCACCACGCACGACCTCGCCGACGTCGAACGGCTCTGCAAGCGAATCGTGTTCATCGACGCCGGCACGGTGCTGTACGACGGCCCGGTCGACCGGCTCAAGCGCCGCTACGCGCCATGGCGAACGCTCGACGCCACCCTCGCCGGTGACGCGGCCGCCGACGGCGAGGCGCACCTCAATCTCCCCGGCGTCGAGAGCGTCGAGCGGCAGGAAGGCCGCCTGCGGATCCGCTTCGACCCGGCCAACATCGCCGTCACCGACCTGATCGGCGCCGTCGCCGCGCGCCAGCCGGTCTCCGACATCTCCATCGTCGAGCCGGATCTCGAGTCGGTCGTGCGCCAGATCGTCGAGGCCGGCGAGGTGCGCGCGTGACGATCCGGGCGAACCTGCCGGCGTGGGTGGAGATCGCGAAGGCGAACATCCGCTGGCAGTACATGTATCGCTTCAACGTCGCCGTCGGCATCGGCATGACCGGTCTCACGATCTACCTGCTCACCGTCGTCTGGAAAGCCGCCTACGGCGACCAGGAGACCGTCGACGGCATCGCAATCGGCCAGATGCTGACGTACCTGACGATCGCCAACCTCCAGCTCTACTTTCTCCGGCCGGAGATCGCCGGCGATATCCAGGGGCGCATCCGCGAGGGGCAAATCGGGTTCGATCTCAGCCGCCCGGTCAGCTACCCCAGCCAGCTCTTCGCCGGCGCCGCGGGCGACATGATCGGGCTGATGCCGATGCTCGCCGTCGCCCTGCCGGTCGCCTTCATCGCCGGCGAGCTGCGGGCCCCGGCGTCGGCGGGAGACGGAGTCGCGTATCTCGCCAGCCTGCTGCTCGCGTGGGTGGTCGCCGTCGAGCTGAACATGCTGATCGGCCTCGTCAGCTTCTGGACGCTGGAGATGACCGGCTTCCAGATGGTCTACACGTTGATCGGCAACTTCGCGACCGGCGCGCTGATTCCGCTCTGGTTCATGCCCGACGCGCTCCGTGCCGTCGTGCAACTCCTGCCGTTTCAGGCGATCGCCTACGTGCCCGTGTCGATCTACGTCGGCGAGCCGGCCACCGGCGGCGTCGCGACCGCCTTCGCGCTCCAGCTCTTCTGGGCGGTGGCGCTGGTGCTCGTGATCCGCTGGGTGTGGTCACGCGCGATCCGCCACACCGTCATCCAGGGCGGGTGACGTCGCCAGATCCCCTGACCTGAGCTCGCGCAGGCCTCGTCGCGCCAGTGGCACCATCCACAGCACCGCGATTGCCCACGGCAGCCGGTGGAAGAGGCGTTCCGGCGGTCCCTGCACGACGGCGACGATCAGCGCCGTGGCGCTCACGAACACGGTGATGCCGGCGATCCAGACGGCGAAGCGCTGCCACCACCGCAGCATGAACAGGCTGGCGAGAGCGACGACGGCGTATAGCAGGAAGCTGCCGGCAACGGAGGCGTAGAACCACCCGTAGCCAATCCCGATCCATGCCGCCCAGGTCAGCTCGCGCGGCATGGTGTCGGCCCGCTCGTCATGCCAGACGGTACGGTTCAGCCGGCGCACAGCCAGCGCCAACCCCAGCGTGATCGCTGGCGGACCGGCGAACGCCGCCACTTCGTCCCATGTCACGCCGTCCCCTGTGGGCAGCAGCGCCATCAGGAGTCCGAGACCGAGCATGATCGCGCTCATCAGCGTGGTCACGCGCAGCGAGATGAACACCGCGGCGCAGAGCAGCATCATTCCGGTTGCGAGGAACGGTGCGATGCTCACGGTGATCCGTGCCGCCGCCGAGAACCCCT
Organism: Chloroflexota bacterium; assembly: GCA_023392645.1. Taxonomy (GTDB): domain Bacteria; phylum Chloroflexota; class Chloroflexia; order Thermomicrobiales; family UBA6265; genus JACCVC01. The sequence goes on from JAEVYR010000603.1 coordinate 3,036, forward strand.
CGTCGTCGAGCGAGCCGAGGCTGGCGAACGCGATCACGAGATACACGATGGCGCTGACGAAGGCGACGAGCACGATCAGCGCGCGAAGCAGGCCGGTTGCTGACCCCCAGAGCGGCGAGTCCTTTCGGGTCCATCGTCGCGGCGACCGATTGCCGTTCCGAGCGTTCCGATTCGCGATGCGAGCCGCCATCACCCACCTCCTTTACCGATCCCGGCTTCCCGGCGATGCTGGCACGGGCACGCGGCCGCCACCCGCCGATTCGGGATCGGGACGGGCCGCGAACGTCGCGAAACGCCGAGCAGTCATGGTTGAGGTCTCCTGCCACAAGTATCCGCCCGATGGCGTCGCATCGAAAGGTTGGGGAGGCGACATATGCGCACGCATGCCGGGATCCAGCGCCTCGACGCCATCCTCACCCTCGCCGGCGCCTCGCTGCGGTCAGAGTTCCAGTACCGCGCCAACGTCGTCACCAGCATCGTCGGCGGGCTGATCTACCAGCTCACCGGCTTCCTCGTGGTCTGGATCATCGTCGACCGCTTCACCGCGCTCGGCGGCTGGACGCTGCCGGAGATCACCTTCCTCTACGGCATGCGGCTGACCTCGCACGGCATCTTCTACGCGACGATCAGCCAGCTCTTCGAGCTGGACCGCGTGCTGATCAACGGCGAGTTCGACCGCTATCTCGTGCGGCCGATGTCGCCGCTGGCGCAGGTGCTCACCCGGAAGCTGCGGATCAACTGCTTCGGCGATCTGCTCGGCGGCGCGGCGCTGCTAATCGCGGCGGGGATCGGTGTCGACGTCGACTGGTCGCCGTGGGCGGTGGCGCTGCTGCTCGCGGCGGTGGTCGGCGGGGCGCTGGTCGAGGGGGCGGTGCAGCTCACGCTGTCGTCACTGTCGTTCCGGTTCCTGAACACCTTGCAGGTGCGGGTGGCGGCGAACGAGATCTTCAACGTCTACGGCAACTACCCGATCCGCATCTTCCCGGGACTGCTGCAATACCTGCTGACATTCGCGCTGCCGGTGGCATTCGTCGCCTACCTGCCGGCGTCGGTGATCCTCAACAAGACGGATGGCCTCCACGTCGCCCCCTGGCTTGGGGTCGCGGCGCCCGTCGTCGGGATCGTCCTCTTCGTCATCGCCCTGCGCATCTGGCACCGTCAAAGCCGCCACTACCAGAGCGCCGGGAACTGACGCCGATGGGCCGTCAGGCTCGTGGGTTGGCCCGGAGGTTGGCTGCGGCCACGAAGTCTCCCAGGAAGCCTCGGTCGGTGTCATGTCCCTGCTCGTAGTGCCAGAGCGCGACATCCAGCGAGGCACGCGCGGCATACCAGTAGACCTTGTCGCGGATCTCCTCGCTCCAGCCGTGTCCCGCGACGTCCAGCAAACGGCACCAATCTCTCTCGGGGAGGTACCACCAGGCGAACGGACCGAGGTCCCGGAGCGGGTCGGTGAGCCGGATCTCGTCCCAGTCGACGAAGCGCAGTCCCTCGCGACCGACCAACATGTTGGAGGTGTTCGGCTCGTCGTGAACCGGTAGCAGCTCCACCGGCTTCCATCCGTTCGGGATAGCGAGCAGCCTCCGGCATGCGTCCCGGACCTTGCCCGTCAGCAAAGCGGGCTCCCCGCGCTGGTCGAGCCTGCGACGGAGGCCCGACAGTTCATGGCGCAGCCATGCCGTGAACGATCCATCCGCATTGGTCCGCAGCATTGCAGCCAGACGGGGATCGGCGTGCCACCTCCCGAAGAGGGTGCCGGCTTCATCGATGTGGTTCTGGAGCCACTCGCGGTTGGGGCAGGTCCCGTCGACGAATGCCTGCAAGACATACGTCTCGGCGCCGTGCCAGCCGTGTGAGAGGAGGGGCGGCGCGACGCCCAGCTCGCCCAAGCGGTTCAGGACGTCGGCGCGCACATCGAGCTTCACGAACACGCGCATGGCGGGCGATGTCGCGATCGCGCACTCCTTCTTCGTGCCCTGATGCGGTTGATCGATGACCCAGTCGTCGATCCCGAAATGGTCCAGGAGGATGCCGCGGATGCGGTTGGCGTCGACGCTGCGCTCAGTCTCGTGGTCGGTCATGATCTGCTCGATGAATCCTGGAATCGCGCATGTTGCCGGCAACGATACACCGGGCTCCTGCCTCGCGCGCGTCGCCGCTCCACCCGCCCGTCGGGACCGTCCTCTTCCTCATCGGCCTGCCCATCTGGAATGCCACTACCAGAACGCCGGCAGCTGACCGGGGATCTCCGTGGCGGCGGGACAGCAGCAGCGGTACGAAGCTGAGACTGACCACGGCCCAGCGCTCCACCGTGCCATGATCGCTGCAGATGGGCTGGCTTGGAGCGACGTTGACGTGGGATGAACGATACCGGGAAACGCGACCCTGAATATCAGCGGTCGCGTTTCTCACTTGCCGGATCATTGCGTCCTGAGGCTGTCTTGGCGGCAGACGGTTCCCCATGGTATCGCAGATGCCGGTGCCGGATTAGGGTGCGGCTGGGTCAGGCGAGACCGTGGCGGTCGGCATAGACTCTGGCGGCCTTGGCAGCGCGGTCCGAGAT
>JAEVYR010000393.1 GCA_023392645.1 Chloroflexota bacterium
GCGTGCTGGTGGGCGGCATCGAGCCGCCCGACGTCGTCGAGCTGTGGAACTGGACCCTCGCGGCCGGGGACCGCCACGAGAGCGACGCCCACACGCCGGGCACGAAGGAGCTGATCCAGGTGCTGCATGGCACGATCGTGATCGAGATCGGCGCCCAGACCATCACCCTCGAACCTGGCGACACCGTGACCTTCGCCAGCGAAACGCGCCACGCCTACGCCAACTTCGGCAACTCGGAGGCGCGCTTCGCGATGGTGGTGTTCGAGCCGGGCGTCGGCGCGGCGCCCCGACCGGAGCCCGACCATGCCTGACCTGCTCGCGGCAAACCGCGGATCCGCGTCCCTGCCAGTGCCGCCCTGGGGGATGGCGATCGGCGCGATGCTGTCGGTCCAGCTCGGATCCGCCCTGTCGGTGGGGCTGATCGACTCGATAGGGGCCGGCGGCACCGCCTGGTTGCGGCTCACGATGGGCGCGCTGATCTTCATCGCGATCGCCCGGCCGCCGCTGCGCTCGATCCGGCGCGCCGACCTTCCGGCGCTCCTCGCCCTCGGCATCGCCACCGGGCTGATGACCACCGTCTTCCTCGCCGCGATCGCGCGCATCCCTCTCGGCACCGCCGTCGCGATCGAGTTCCTCGGCCCGCTCACCGTCGCCGCCGCACGCAGCCACAACCGGCGCGCGCTCGCATGGCCGGCGCTGGCGCTGCTCGGGGTGATCATGCTCACCGAGCCGTGGCATGGCGCGATCAACCCGGCCGGAGTCGGCTTCGCCGCGCTGTCGGCAATTGGCTGGGGCAGCTACATCGTGCTCACCCAGCACGTCGGCGACCGCTTCGGCGGCATCGATTCGCTCTCGATCACCATCACGATCGCCGCCGCGACCGCCGCTGTGGTGGGGATTCCCCAGGCCAGTGGGCACCTCAGCCCCAGCATCATCGCCGCGGCGCTCGGGTTGGCCGTCCTGCTGCCGGTCCTGCCCTTCGCGCTGGAGATGCTGGCGCTGCGGCAGATGACGCCGACCGCGTTCGGCACGCTGATGGCGCTGGAGCCGGCGATCGGGCTGCTGCTCGGGCTGATCGTGCTGGCGCAAACGCCGTCTCCGACCCAGCTCGCCGGCATCCTGCTCGTCGTCCTCGCCGGCGCGGCCGCCCAGCGTGGAGGCAGACGCCGAAGGGATGACGTGCCCGCCGACGTTCCCCCATCGTCGATTCCGTTGGCGGTCGAGCCGGAGCGCGGTCGACCATAGCCCAGGCGCACCGTTCTCCACTCGACAAATGGCCGATATCCCGGCAAAATGGAGCCTTGGCACGGTCGGAACGGCCGCGCCCACAACTCAACCCGGCGTTGACGAGGACGGGTAGGAGCGCCCCTTCGGGCACCAGAGAGCCGTGTCGCTGCAAGACGGCCCCGGACCCGCTCCGAGATGACCTCCGAGCCGCATCCCGAACCCAGGTTTCCTGGCAGTAGACGATGCCGGTTGCCCCCGTTACCGGGCGATCACTGCACCTCCCCACCGGACACATCGGGGATGGATTCCGTGGCACCAACCAGCACAGGTTGGCGCGACGCGAGACATCGCAGTGAGCAAGGCCAGCGCCGCGAGGTGCCGGCGAACCAGGGTGGTACCACGAGCGCGATCGCGTCCCTCGTCCCTCGGACGGCAACGGGACGCGTTTTGATGTCTTGAGGAGGTACCACCATGACCGACAAGCGCTTCTACATCACCACATCGATCCCCTATGTAAACGGGGATCCGCACATCGGCTTCGCGCTGGAGGCGATCCAGTGCGACGTGCTCGCCCGCTGGCATCGCCAGCACGGCTACGACACCCGTTACCTCTCCGGCACGGACGAAAACGCGCTCACCAACGTCCAGGCCGCCGAACGAGAGGGCATCCCCATCCGCGACCTCATCGACCGCAATGCCCCACGCTTCGAGGCGCTGCGTGAGCCGCTGCATCTCACGACCGACGACTTCATCCGCACCAGCTCCGACCCGCGGCACACCCCCGGCTCGCAGAAGCTGTGGGAGGTGATCGCCGCCAACGGCGACATCTACTCCCGCCACTACCAGGGGCTCTACTGCATCAAGTGCGAGCGCTTCTACAAGCCGGAAGAGCTGATCGACGAGCGCTGCCCGATCCACGGCACCGAGCCGGAGCGCGTCGATGAAGAGAACTACTTCTTCCGCCTCTCCGCCTACGAGGACCGCCTGCGCGAGCTGATCACCAGCAACGAGATGCTGGTCCAACCGGAGCACCGGCGCGAGGAGATGCTCTCGTTCATCAACCAGGGGTTGGAGGATTTCTCCATCTCCCGCCAGGCCGGTCGCGGTCACGGCTGGGGCGTGCCCGTGCCGGGCGATCCCAACCAGGTGATGTACGTCTGGGTCGACGCGCTGAGCAACTACATCACCGCGCTCGACTACGCCGAGGACGGTGACCTGTTCGAGCGCTACTGGCTCGACAACCCGAATCGCGTTCACGTCGTCGGCAAGGACATCATCCGCTTCCACGTCATCTACTGGCCGGCGATGCTGATGGCCGCCAACCTGCCGACGCCGTCGAAGGTCAACGTGCACGAGTTCCTCACGCACGACGGCGAAAAGATGAGCAAGAGTCGGGGCAACGTCGTCGACCCGATCGTGCTGGTCGACCAGTACGGCTCCGACGCGGTGCGCTACTGGCTGCTGCGCGACATGCCGCGCACGAGCGACGGCGACTTCTCGTACCAGCGGCTGGAGGATCGCTACAACACGGACCTCGCCAACGATCTCGGCAACCTCGTCAACCGCACCGTTGGGATGCTTCACCGCTTCAAGGGCGGGGTGGTGCCCTCGGCGATCGCGGCGGCCGAGGCCGATCCGACGCTGCGCGACGTGGCCGAGGCGATCCCGGCGCGGATCGAGACGGCGCTCGGGCGGTTCGACTTCCGCGAGGCGCTGGCGCCGCTCAACGAGCTGGTGACGGTCTCGAACCGGTACATCGACGACCGCAAGCCGTGGGCGCTCAACAAGGCGGCGAAGGCCGGCGACGAGGAGGCCGCCGAGGCGGTCGGGACGGTGCTCGGCAACCTCGTCGAGGCGCTGCGCCTGATCGGCGTCCAGCTCCGGCCGTTCATCCCCGAGGGCGCCGACCGGATCGCCGCACAGCTCGCGCTCGAGAGCTCCGACGCGGCGGGCGACACCGCGAGCACCGAGTGGGGCGACTCGCTCGCCGGGGTGACGCTGCCGAAGGGCGCGCCGGTCTTCCCCCGCATCGAGCGCGAAGCCGACGTGGCGTAGGTGATCGATGATCGGCCCGCGCGTAGCGGGGCGGGCTTGTCGTACCACCTTGAAATGGTTGTCATTTCGACCGGAGCCCACGTAGTGGGCGGAGCGGAGAAATCTCCTGCACTCGGACGCCGACTCCCGGCCGGCAAGAGATTTCTCGACTCCGCACCCTATGGGTGTTCCGCTCGAAATGACGGGTCAGGTTGAGCGCGAGAGGCGGGCCATAGGTCGCTCGACGGCGGGCGTCTTACCCGCGCCAGCCGCAAGCGGCGAGGAACTCAGACCGCAGCGCCGGATCGTCGCTGAAGTCGCCGCGCCAGCAGGTCGTCCGCGTCACCGCCGAGGTCGACGCCACGCCGCGCATCTGCGTGCACAGGTGCGTCGCCTCGATCGCCACCGCGACTCCGCGCGGCGCGATCATCTCGTCCAGGGCCATCGCGATCTGCTGTCCCAACCGCTCTTGCAGCGTGAACCGCCGCGCATGGACCTGCACCAGGCGCACCAGTTTCGAGATGCCGAGGATCCGGTCGCCGGCGACGTAACCGACGTGCGCCTCGCCGAAGAAGGGCAGCGCGTGATGCTCGCAGAGCGCGTAGAAGCGAATCGGCCCCTCGATAATCTGGTTCGCGCGATCGTCGATGCCGTCGTACTCGCTGTCGAACACCGTCAGCAGCTTCGGGTCGCCGTCGTAACCGGCGGTGGCCTCGACCAGCGACCGCAGGAACCGGCCCGGCGTGTCGGCGGTCGAGGACGAGGCATCCATCCCGAATGCCGCGAAGATTTCCGCCATGTACGACGCGTATCGCCGCATCTGGTCCTCGGTGACGACGCGCCGGTCCAGATCTTCGCGTGGCGCCGCCCCTGTGGCGGTCCACATCTGTTGCAATGCCATGGAATCCTCCTCCTGTGAATCGAGCGAACCTCATGGGAATCGCCGTGTCGTGACGGCGTAATGGGCGAGAGGCCCGTCAGGCGCCCGGCGTCGGGGAACTCGCCAGCAGCCAGCTCGCGACGTCGCGGCGGTCGACCGGCTCAGCGG
>JAEVYR010000426.1 GCA_023392645.1 Chloroflexota bacterium
CGGCGCGGTGAACGGGTCGTCGCTGCCAGGCTCATCGGACGCGACGAACGCGATGCGCCGGCTGTCCGGCGACCACGAAGGTGACGACGCGCCGCCGGGATGTGCGGTCACCTGGCGCGCCTCACCGCCGTCGGCCGCGATGATCCAGATCTGACCGAGCGGCTTGCGGTCATCCCTGGCGGTCGCGACCTCGGCATCTTGCCGGGTTCGGCCCGGTCGGTTCGAGACGAACGCGATCGCGCGTCCGTCCGGAGACCACGTCGGCGCGGTGTCCCGGTGCATGCCCGAGGTGAGCTGGCGCGGATTCCCGCCGTCGAGGTCGGCGATCCAGACGGCGGCCTTGTAGGTGTCGTCGCCACGATCCAGCGAAGTGACTACCCAAACGACGCGCTCGCCGCAAGGCGATATTGCCGGCTCGCTGACGAGATCGATGGCGAAGAGATCGTCGATATCGAGCGGGCGCCTGGTGTTCGCTGGCATGTGCTGAGTTCCCCTGAATGTGGCACGGATCCGGTCATGCAGGGGAAGGATAGGGTATCCGGCTGGCGCTGTCCCCTATACTTCAGCGAGCCGCGCCCGCTCGGGTGCCCGGCGTGCCCACTGTCTCGACCCTCGCCGGGGAGTCCCTGTCTCTTGTCCCGTCGCTATCCGATTGAGCCTCCCCCAGAACCGACGCCCCAGCCGCGGGCACCGCGCGATACCGTCGCGCTCCGCTCGGCGCGGGTCGTTGCCGGCTGGCTGGTCGAATTCAGCCTGTGGCGACAGCGGCATATCGACCTCGGTGCGGCGGTCGTCGGCCTGGTGCTGGTGCTGGTTGGGATCACGCTGACAGTTGCGGGCATGCGGGCCGATACCTACATGCATCGCGGCGTCGAATCCGGGAGCGATGAGCCGTTCACGATCCAGCCGACCGGAGACGGCCTGGCGACGAATATCGACCTTCGCGTGTTTCTCGGCGACGAACTGCCATCGGTCGCCGATGCGCTTTCGGCGGGCGGCATCCACTATGTGCGCCAGCCTGTCTCTTGGGCGGAGGTCGAGAACGAGCAGGGAAAATTCGACTGGTCCGCTTACGATCAGATCGTCGATGAGCTATCGCGCCGGCAGATCACCGTGGTCGCGGTGATTCTCGACGCGCCGGACTGGAGCCGCGACAGCGCGTCCCTTGAGGCGACCGATGGCCCGCCGGTCGACCCGGCGATGCTCGGCACATTCGTCCAGGAGTTCACCGGACATTTCGGCGGCAAGGTTCCCTTCATCCAGGTGTGGGACAGACCGAACGTGGCCTCGCGCTGGGGCGGCACGTCCGCCAGCGCCGCGCAATTCCTCCCGTATCTCGCCGCGGCCTACAACGGCGCTCGCGCCGGCAACCCCGAGGTGCGGATCATCACGCCCGAGCTCGCGTTTGGCACCGGCGAGCTGCCCGATCGGGCCGATCTCGAGTTCCTCGAGGGGCTCTACCGCGCCGGGGCGGAAGGGTTCTTCGATATCGTCGGCATCCGCCTCGACGGTGGCACCACGTCGCCCGACGATCGGCGAGTCGCCGCGGATCGGCACAACATTTCGCGGGCGATCCTCACGCGCGAGCTGATGGTCCGCCGAGGGGACGGCGCGACGCCGGTCTGGGCGACCTCGTATGGCTGGGCCCGCACGGCGGAGACATCGGCGTCGGAGCAGGCGGAGTTCGTCGTGCGCGGCTTGGAGCGGTCGTGGGTCGAATGGCCGTGGATGGGTCAGATGTTCCAGTGGTCGTTTCTCGTCCCGCCCGGCTCAAGCGCCGAAGCGTACGCGCTGGTGCACGCCGACGGCAGCGCCACGCCACTCTATCGCCGTTTGACGTCGCCGGAGTTCCAGGAACGCGCGCTGCGGGTCGCCGAAACCGGGTTTGCGCCCATGGATGCCAGCAGCATGCAATATTCTGGCGCCTGGCAGGACCAGCACCTGGAAGAGCGGACGTTCCGCACGACCAACCAGATCGGCGCGGAGGTGGTCCTGCCGTTTCGCGGCACCGGCATCACGGCGATCATGCGTATCGGCCCCGAATCGGGCAACATCATCGTCGAGATCGACGGCAAGGTGGTAGGCGGCGGCGCGGAGCAGTCGAGCGACGAATGGGACCTGACGTGGACCACCACCAGCGACATCCCGATCGAGCTCGTGTCGGGCCTCGATAACGGCGATCATGTTCTGTCGATCCGGCTTGCGCGGGAGGGCTCGCTCACGCTCGGCGGCATCGTCGTCGAGCGCGACCAGCCATTCGTGTGGCCCGTGGTGCTGCTGACGGCTGGGTCGCTGATCTCGTTGTTCTACGGCATTCGCTCGCTCGTGATGCTGATCGGCCGCCGCTCGGGCGTGCTGCCTCGCGCCGAGGAAATGGTCCAGGTGATCGATCGGCCGCGATCGATCGCCCGCCTCGAGGGCCGGGGCACGTGATGAATTCGGCGCTGGCCCCGCGACATGCCGCCTTAGATGTGAGCGTCCTCGTCGTGCCGGGAGCGCTCGCGGCGGCTCTCGCTGTCGCGACCGTCGCTGCCGCCAGCACTGGTTGGCAGGGCGTGCTTTCGGTTGTCTGGCTGGCGCTCGTGGCCGTCGCCTGGCGGAGTCCCGCGGCGGGTCTGGTCGTCGTCGCGGTGGCGGTTCCATTCGAGCAGCTCCTCTCGATTGCGACGCTCGCTGGCGACCTCACCGCGATGGAATTCACGGTCTGGGCGGTGGCGCTTGGCGCAGTGCCTCGCGTGCTCAAACGGTGGCATCCGGGAATGGATCGGGTCGCGGCGATGCATGGCGCCGTGGTCGTGACGCTGGTGGCCTCTATCGCCGCTGGTGACATCCGCCTGCCCGCCTGGTGGGAGGAGGTGCAAGGCTGGCTGCTCTCGCTGGTGGTCTTCGTCATCGCCCGATCGACGCTTGCCGACCTCCGCTCGCGCTGGCTGATCATGTCGGCGCTCGCGGCGGGTGTCGTGGCCAACGCGGGTGTCGCCGTCTGGCAGCGCGGTACGGACGCGGGCCCCGACTCGTTCATGGTCGACGGCGCCGTGCGCGTGTTCGGCGTCTTTCAGCATCCGAACACGCTGGCCGCCTATCTGGCATTCGTGCTGCCGCTCTTCATCGCCGCATCGATCATGACGCGATCCTCGGCGGCGTGGCTGTGGCGGATCGCGGCGGCGGCCGGGACCGCGACGTTGATGTTGACGCAATCGCGCGGCGGCATGATGGCGTTCGGCGCGGCCATGGTCGTGCTGGTGGCGCTGGTACCGAGGAGGATCCAACGGTGGATCGCGATCGGCGCGCTGGCGGCCGCGATGCTGATAGCCGCCACGGGGTCGATCGAGCGGATACCCGCGATCGATCGGTTCTCGAACATCGTCCCGGCGAGCGGTCCGACGCAGGTGACGCCGGAGACATGGGGGCAGCTCGAGCGTGAGGCGCACTGGGGCGCGGCGTGGTCGATGCTTCGGTCGGACCCGCTGTTCGGTGTCGGCGCGGGACAATTCAACGTCAATTACCGCGAGCACACACCGGAGTGGCGCTTCCGGATCGGTCGCTGGCACGCGCACAACGGCTACCTTCAGCTCGGCGCGGAAGCGGGCCTGCCGGGCGTGATCGCGTTCGCCGGGTGGATTGGTACAATCCTCGTCGCGCTCTGGCGTCGGATTCTCCGGACATCGGGCGCCAGCTATTTGTTGGCGGCCGGGGCGATGGGCGCCGCCGTGGCCTGGACCGTCAACAACATGTTCGAGTACCAGGACGTTCCGTCGATTCCCATCATGTTCGCGTTGGTCGTCGCCGTCGGTCTCGGTGGCGTGACCGTCACCGATGCAGCGCGCCCTCGCGCCGATGCGACAGGAGACGTATCGTGACGTTGCCCGATGGCGAGAGCAGGGGAGACGAGGCGCGGGCGCCCATGACCCTCGGGCAGCGATTTCGCCGACCGCAAACATTGCTGTCCTTCCTGTTCGCGTTCCTCATCGTCGCGTTCCTGGTTCGCCGGCTCGATATCGACCCCGGCGACGTCTGGCGTCACCTCCGGTCGGCGAATCCCGCGCTGTTCGCGATCGGCGCGGCCGCGTTCTACGCCGGATTCATCGTGCGCGTCATCCGCTGGCGGCGGATGCTCGAGCAGGCCGGCGTGACCGACGAGCCGGGTGTCGAGTTGCCCTCCAACGTCGGGCTGCTGGAGATCATGCTGCTGTCGTGGTTCGCCAATTGCGTGGTGCCAGCCAAGCTGGGCGACGTCTATCGGGGCTTCCTGCTGAAGCGCCGCTCGAACGCCGCATTTACGACCACGATGGGCACGATCGCGGCCGAGCGCCTGATTGACCTCGTGGTGCTGGTGATCCTGCTCATCGGCAGCGGGTTGGTCGTCTTCGGTCGTCACTTTCCCAGCGGCACGCGCACCGTGGTTGTGTACGGCGGCGCAACGGTGCTCGCCGGCGTCGTGTTCGTCGGCGTGGCGTGGGTGTTTCGCGATTCGCTGGTCCGGCGGCTGCCAGAGCGCCTCGCGCAGCCGGTGACCCGCGTGCAGGTGGGATTGTTCGAGAACCTGCGGAACCCCTGGGTGAGCGTCGGGCTGTCGCTGGTGATCTGGCTCGCCGAGGGGGTGCGCTTCTTCTTCGTGGCGTGGTCGCTGGACGCGCTGTTGCCGCCGTCGACGGCGCTCTTCCTGGCGCTGATCAGCTCACTGGCGACGGTGTCGCCCATCACCCCCGCCGGACTGGGCGTGGTCGAGGCGATCCTGATTTCGGTGTTGCCGCTGGTGGGCATCAGCGGCGACGCGGCGGCGGCGATCGCGATTCTCGATCGCATCATTTCCTACTGGAGCCTGATTCTGGTCGGGCTGCCATTGTACGTGATGTATGTCCGGCGCGACGTGGCGTCCGCCGTGCAACAGGAGCCGTCATCGGCATGATTCGGGTGCTCGCAGACGCATCGGCCGCGTTCAACCAGGGGGCGGGCGTTGGCCGGTACAGCCGAAACCTGCTCGACCGCCTGACCGCGTCGCCGTCGATGCGGTGGACCCTGTTTCAGGCGCCCGCCGGGGGCGACCCGCTCTGGGATGCGCCGAACGGCGCCCGCATGGTGCGCTACCCACTGTCGCGCCGAATGATGGATCGGCTTGGCTCCCGCGCGGGACTGCCATTGCCCGTGCGCCCGTTCACCTTCAAGCAGGATGTCGTCTACAGTCCCGATTTCGTGGCGCCTTCGCTGTGGAGGACGCCGCGCATCGTGACCGTCCATGATCTCGCCTTCCTCACCCACCCGCATCTCACCACGCCCGGTACGGTCGAGTTCCTGACCGCTACGGTCCAGCGGGAGATCGCTCGGGGCGCGTATCTCGCAACGGTGTCGGCAACCACGCGGAGCCGGACCGTCGAGCTGTTGGGCGTCGCGCCGGAGCGGGTGCGGGTGGTGCCGAACGGGGTTGAGCGACGCTTCCTCGAAGCCACGCCCATGCCGCCCGGCCGGCTCGACGACCTGGGTGTGCCGCGCGAGTACCTGCTGATGGTCGGCACGATCGAGCCGCGGAAGAACCACGCCGGTGTGCTGCGCGCGATTGAGCGCCACCCGGATGGCTTGCCGCTGGTCGTCGTCGGGCGCGAGGGTTGGGCCTCCCGAGACGTCATCGAGGGCCTGCAGGCACTGAGCGCGGCGGGCCGGGTCACCTGGCTCGACGATTTTGGCGATCAGGAGCTGCCGGCGTTGTACGCGGCGAGTCGCGGGGTGTTGTATCCGTCGTGGACGGAGGGGTTCGGGCTGCCGGTGCTGGAGGCGTTGGCGACCGGCCGGCCGGTGGTAACGGGAAACGATGCCGTGTTTCAGGAGGTTGCGGGATCGCTGGCGCGGCAGGTCGATCCGGCCGATGACGACGCGCTGCTCGAGGCGATCCGGGAGCTGGAAACGCCCGAGGAAGGTGACGAGGCTGCGAACGCGCGGCGGCAACATGCGGCACAATATGGCTGGGACCAGCCAGTGACGGTGCTGCGCGACTGGATTCGGCAGATTGCGGGAGTCAGCGATGAGCGATGAACGGACCACCACGGAAGAGGGAGGGATAAATCCCTACCGTCCGAGTTGGCCGCCGTCTCCGCGGACACAGATCATCCTCATCGCGGTTGGGTTCTTCCTGCTGAACCTGGTGCTCATCATCGTCCTGGGATTCGCGCTCTATATGGGGCGCTGAGCCGACGTCCACCACTGGAGAGCATATGGTCGTCCAGACACCGCCCACACCCCTGCCGCCGACCGCGTTCCAGGATCATGCCCGGCAGATCGTCGACGAGGTCAACAAGGTCATCGTCGGTCAGCGCGAGTTGATCGAGGAGATTCTGATCGCGTTTCTTGCCGGTGGCCACGTGCTGCTGGAGGGCGTGCCGGGGCTCGGCAAGACGCGGATGGTGCATGCCTTCGCGGAGGCGCTCGATCTCGATTTCGCGCGGGTGCAGTTCACCCCCGACCTGATGCCGGCGGATATCACCGGTACCGCGATCCTGAAGGAGACACCGGGCGGGGGCCGGGAGTTCGCGTTTCAGCGCGGGCCGCTATTCGCCAACATCGTGCTGGCGGACGAGATCAACCGTGCCACGCCGAAGACGCAGGCGGCATTGCTGGAGGCGATGCAGGAGGGGACCGTCTCCGTCCTGACCGAGGTGCATCGCCTGCCACGGCCATTCGCGGTGCTGGCGACGCAGAACCCGCTCGAAATGGAAGGGACCTACCCGCTGCCCGAGGCGCAGCTCGACCGGTTCTTTTTCAAATGCCTCCTGGCGTTTCCCGAGAGCGAGGAGCTGCAGGAGATCCTGCGGCGCACGGTCGGCGCCCAGGACACCGTGGCTGGGCAGGTGGTCGAGCGGGCGACCGTCGAGGTGATGCAGCGGACCGTGCGCGAGGTGGTCGCCGCCGGATTCGTGCTCGACTATGCCTCACGACTGGTCCTCGCCACGCACCCCGACAACGCTCGCGCGCCGGAGACGGTGCGGAACAACGTGCGATACGGGTCGAGTCCGCGCGGGGCACAGGCGCTGGTGCTGGGCGGGAAGGTAGCGGCGCTGCTGGATGGGCGGGCGAACGTCGATTTCGCGGATGTCCAGCGAATCGCGCCGGCCGCGCTGCGGCATCGGGTCCAGATTTCCTACGCCGGGCAGGCCGAGGGGTTGACGCCGGATGCGGTGATCGGCGAGATCGTGGCGAGCGTGTCGCCCGAGGGCGTTTGAGCAGGCCGATGCCCGGTATTGCTTGACGGGTTTTGGCGCTCATGCTAGTATTCCCGGACGTTGGAGGCGTGGTGTAGTGGCCTAACATGCAGCCCTGTCAAGGCTGAGATCGCGGGTTCGAATCCCGTCGCTTCCGCCCAAAGCCCGGAGCTTGTGAGCTCCGGGCTTTTTTTGTGTTCGCCGCTGCCGCATTCCATACGTGGCTCGTATACCGCAGAACGGGCGTCGCCCCGGCTTTCCGCGGGCCGTTCAGCACGGACGCTCAGGGGTTGTCCAGAGAGCCCCTCAGGTGCCGGCGCCAGCCGGTGTGCGGGTAATGGGCAGGTTGACGTGAAAGACGGTGCGGCCCGGTTCTGACTCGACGTCGATCATGCCGCCGTGCTCGTCGGTGACGATGCGCCAGGCGGTATCCAGGCCGAGCCCGGTGCCGACGCCTTGCGGCTTGGTCGAGAAGAACGGCGCGAAGATGCGCGTGAGCGTGGACGCGGGAATGCCGGGCCCGTCGTCCTCGATATCGACAGCGATCGAGCCGTTATCGCGTCGCGTCGAGATCGTGATCGTGCCGCGTCCGTCGGTGGCGTCGATCGCGTTGTCGAGGAGGTTCGTCCAAACCTGGTTCAGCGTGTTGCCGAGCGCCCGAATTTTCGGCAGGTCCGGATCGAAATTTCGCCGAATCGTGACGTCCCGCAGGCGATGATTGAGGATGATCAAGGTACTTTCGATGCCTTCGTTGACGTTGACCTCCTGTTCGAGACCGCGATCCATATAGGTGTAC
>JAEVYR010000481.1 GCA_023392645.1 Chloroflexota bacterium
CTGTTCCGCCTGGTCGACCTCGGCGCTTTCGCGCTGACACCGCGCGAGGGTGGGTACGCCTTCCAGGGGTGGGCCATCTTCCGGGGCGAGGGCGCCTACGGGCCGGACGGCGTGCCGGAGATCAGCCCGCTGGTGCAGCTCGCGGAGGCGGTTGCCTTCTTCCTCGCCGGCGCCACCGATATTGTCGCCCGGCTCGCGCCGGTCGCGGCCGGCATCGGCATCATGCTGCTCGTATTCGCGCTCGGATCGACCATCCGGCCCAGTGCCCGCGTCGGCATGCTCTTCACGATCGGCCTGTCGCCCTCGCTGGTCTACTTCTCCCGCACCGTCGACCCGGCCATTTTCATCGCCTTCTTCACGATGCTGCTCATCGTCGCGATCGCCCGGGCCGCGACGACCGCTTCCGCGGCGCGGCTCTCGGGATGGGCGGCGGTCGCCGGGTTCGCCATTGGCTGCCTCATCGCCAGCGGCCCGGCCGCGATTTCGGCAATTCTCGCCGGCGCGATTGCGATCGTCATCTCGGTCGTGGCGTCCTCCAGCCAAACGCGGCCGGACGCGCTCGGCCTCGGCGCCCGCCGCATTGCCGGCACTCCCGCCGCGCTCAGCCTGCTCGCCGGCGCGATCATCGTGACGGTGGTCGTCGTCTTCACCCGCCTGTTTTCCGATCTCGGCGCCCTCGCCGGCGTGCTCGACACCTTCGAGGAGTGGGCGCGCATCCTCGGCACCCGCCCGACCACCACGCCGACCCAGTTCTTCTTCTGGGCGACGCTGCTCTACGAGTTGGTTGGCGTCGCGCTGATGCTCGTCGCGCTTTTCAGCTCGCCCATCACGCCTTCGCTTAAAGGGATGCCGGTGCTGCGCGGCTCGACCTTCGCCATCTGGTTCGGCGTGGCGCTGGTGCTCCAGAGCCTCTCCTCCGGGCGCGCGCCGGAACAGTTCACGCTGATCTCGCTGCCGCTGATGCTGGCCGCCGGGCTCGGTCTCGGGTACCTGCTGGAGCGCGTCGAGCGCTTCCGCCTGCTCTCGTCGCTGGCGAGCCTGCTGCCGCTGGCGGTGCTGGCGCTGACGACGGGCGTAATCGCCATCCTCATGGTCGTCGCCCGCGCCAACGACGAGACGGCGACGGAAACGGCGCCGATCCAGGCCGTGGTCATCATCCTGCTGCTGGTGATCGTGCCCTTCTCGCTGCTGCTCGCCCGCGCCATGACGCAGGAGGGCGAGCACACGCGCGCCGTGGGCTGGTCGGCCCTGCTGGTGCTGGTGGCGGTGCTTGGGATCTTCGGCGTGCGGGGCGCCTCGATGCTGGCCTTCGAGCGCAGCGACCAGGGGACAGAGATGCTCGCCCAGGAGACGAGCACGCCCGGCGTCACCGCCTTCGTCGACCAGGTCGTCCGGCTCTCGCGCGATCTGTCCGTCGGCGACGCCACCCCCGCCGATCCCACGGCCCGCTTCAGCCTCTCCATCGCCGTCGCGCCGGAGATCGCCGACCCCTATCGGTGGTATTTCCGCGACTTCCCCGATGTCCGGGTGACCACCGCCGCCGGTTGGTCCGACGCCGACATCGTGATCGCGCCGACGCCGGAGTCGATGGCCGAACAGGGGTTCATCGTGCAGTCGCGCGTGCAGTTCAACCGGGTGCCGCCGGCCTACGAGGGTCTCGAATCGACGGACATCCTCTCCCGCATCTTCTCGCCGTCGGAGTGGTACGCGGGCATCCGGTTCCTGCTTTTCCGCGACACCATCGCCGTGCCGCCGGCCCAGCAGATAGCGATCGGATACACGCCGGAGCTCAGCAACCAGATCAACCCCTCGCTCGGCCCGTTCAACCTGGGCGACAGCCCCGGCCGCGGCTCGGCACTCGGCCAGTTCAATAATCCGGTCGGGATCGGCCACACCGCCGACGGAAACGTGATCTTCGTCGTCGACAGTGGCAACCTGCGAGTCGAGCGATTCTCCGGCGACGGCGAATTCATCGGCGTCTGGGACGGCGAAACCGATCCCAACCTCGCGTTCGCCGAAGCCTTCGACATCGGTCCGACCGGCATCGCCGTCAGCGCGGATGACCTCATCTACATCGCCGACACCTGGAACCATCGCATCGTCGTGGTGGACCGCAGCGGCACCTTCGTGCGCGAGATCGGTCAGCGCGGCGGCCAAACCGATATCGGCGACAACCCCGACCCTACCATCGAGACCGGCCGCTTCTTCGGGCCGCGCG
This sequence comes from Chloroflexota bacterium, assembly GCA_023392645.1. Classification (GTDB taxonomy): domain Bacteria; phylum Chloroflexota; class Chloroflexia; order Thermomicrobiales; family UBA6265; genus JACCVC01. Next base: position 2,219 of record JAEVYR010000481.1, read on the forward strand.
GGATCGCCGTCGACGGCGGCGAGATCTTCGTCACCGACACCGGCAACGAACGCGTGCAGGTCTTCGCCAGCGACGGGACCTTCCTGCGCGCGTTCGGTGGCTACGGCTCCGAGCCGGGCAAGCTCCTGGAGCCGGTCGGAATCGCGATCGGTCCGGACGGGCGCGTGTACGTCGCCGACTCGGGCAACGAGCGGCTGAGCATCTTCGAGCGCGATGGCACCCCCGTCACCCAGGTGCCGATCCCATCGTGGGGCGGCCAGGGAACGCTGGAGAACTACCTCGCGTTCGGGCCGGACGCGCTGCTGTACATGACGGCGCCCGACGCGGGCGTGGTCGAGGTGTTCGACCCGCGCAGCGGCGAGATCGTGCTGACGACGCGGGGACCGGTCGATTCGCCGTTGAAGCAACCTGTCGGCATCACCGTGATGCCGGACGGCGAGGTGCTGGTGACCGACATCGGCCTCAACGACGTCGTCCGCTTCACGCCGGATGTCCCGGAGGGCGGCGAAGCCACGCCGGCCGCCTCTCCCGCCGCCAGCCCCGCGCCCGGCACCCCGGAGGCGGTCGGGTAGCAAACGCCCATCGAGGCAGTCCGTAGACCCGCGCCC
>JAEVYR010000589.1 GCA_023392645.1 Chloroflexota bacterium
AGCCAGATCACCAGGAAACGCTGGAATGGCATCAGGCGAGGCAACTCGAGCTGGGGGATCAGATCGCGCAGTCCCTCGATCCAGACCAGCATCGCCGTCATGACCATGTACAGCAGGAGCGAGATCGCGGACACCCGCGCCGCGCGAGTGCCCTGATAGATCGCGATGGCTCCGCCGAACGCGGCGAGCGCGATCACCGGCCATGTGACCGCATCGACCGTGGCCGACCAGTAGTCGCCGACATCGGCGTATTCCTGATAACTGAGAAAGAAATAGAGGTCACGATAGCGAATCAGCGGCACGAGCACCGGCGCCGCGAGTCCCGCCGAGAGCACGCTCACGACGGCCACCGCGATCAGTGGCGCGCGCCATTCCCGGCGAGACGCGGCGTCGACCAGCACCGCCACGCCAATCAGCGCAACCGCGAGCAACGCCCGGGGATTCGTGACCGCGCACATCGCGATCGCCAACGCGGCCAGGCCGGCGAGACGTGGCGAGGCTCGGTCGACCGCGCCCGACAGCAACGGCAAGGCCACCAGCGCCCAGGTGAAGCCGGCAACGTTGGTCGCCAGGCCCCACTCCACCAGTTCCGTGTAGCCTCCATGCGTCCAGTCGCTCGCGATGGCGACCTGCCCGGCCAACGCGACGACCGCGATGGCGGGTGTGAGCCGGTCCACGCGACCGATGAGCAGGTAGGCGAGCCCCGGCAGCAGGAAGATGATGGCGATGGTGATGGCCCACGCCGACGCCGTCGCCACCTGCCCGAAGGTGATGAGCGTCAGCCCGACAGCGATAGCCTGTGCCCCGAAGGGGTAAAACTCCGCCGGGTAGCCGCCCTGATGACTTGCGACCCAACGGACCGGGTCCAGTGACGCCCAGGCGTGCCGCAGCAGATCGGCGCGGGCGGTGTGAAAGGGATGATCGACGCTGAAGTATGCGCGCGGCATCGAGCCGGCACCATCGACCGGCAGCGTCGCGCTGAGCGGAAAGAGTCCCATCCGCCAGGTCGTCCAGCCGCAGATGATGACGAGGAGCGTCGTCCACAGCACGCGACCGCGCCACGGCGATGCCGGCGCTGCGTTCCACGAAGTGGACGGTTCCGTCATCTAGCGCGCGTCGAGCGGCGGGGCGTCTCGGGTTCCTGCATGAGCAGGATCCACGCCCCGGCGATGACGCAGGTCAGGATGATGGCCAGGCAGGTGACGATCATCACGCCAGGCAGCCACTCGACCGAGAACGCCGGCAGCTCTGCGATGGCATCACGCCAGATATCCATCAGCGAGCGATGGGGGGAAAGCCGCACGAGCCGGCCCGAATAGGCGTAGTAGGTGTAGCTGATCGCCGACAGTGATCCGAAGGCAACGAACCCCAGCAGGCCGACCACGAGGACGGCCCACACCGCGAGACGGACTCGGCGCACGCGGGAAGCACCGTCCTCCGGCGCGGCGTCATCCGGCGGGGTGATGGTCGGTGGCGTGTCCATGAAACAGCCCCCGGAATCAGGAGCGGGCCGCGACCGGAATCCGGTGCGGCCCGCTTCGGATCTAGCGGATCACGAACGGGCGGCGGCCGGGATGCGATCGTGCTTGATCTCGTGATACTCCTCGTCGGCATTGACGGCGTCGAGATCGTGGTGCTCGCCGAGGATGTTCTTGGCGGCGAGCAGGCCGGTTTCGATCGAGTGATCGGTGTTGTTGTAGCGGAAGGAGCCGCCGCGGCCGATGAACTGGAGATTCTCGATGCCGGCGATGTAGTCCTTCATCAGCTTGAGCGGCGCTTCGTAGCCCATCCCGTAGACCGGGTAGGCCTTGGTCGCGCGGACGACGAACCCGCCGATGACTTCCTCGGGACTGACGAACTTCAGATCCTCGACGAGATGCTTCACGGTCTGGTTCACGAGCTGCTCATCGCTCATGCTCCAGATGTGGTCGCCTCGCGTGCAGAAGTACTCGACGACAAGGGAGGTGTACTCGTCGCCCGGCACCATCTCCGGGCTCCAGTTCTTCGGCTCGTGGAACCGGCCGAACAGGATGTTCTTGTCGTGGACATAGAGCCAGGTGTCGTTGGTGACCTGCTTCTTCTTGAACATCACGTTCACGGTGATGATGTCGCGGAAGTCGAGCGAGTCGGCGGCGTCCAGCACCTCCTGCGGCGCGGGCGGGTCGGTAATCTTGCAGAGCACGGTCATCGGGATCGACGAGATGAAATTGTCGGCCTCGAGCAGCTCGTCGCCGTTCTCCGTCTTGACCTCGATGCCCTTCACCCGGTTGCCGTCGAGCACGATGCGGCGCACCGGATGCTTCAGCAGCACCTCGTTGCCGGACGCCTCGATCGTGTCGGCCATCCGTTCCGAGAACCGGCCGAAGCCGTATCGCGGATACATGAACTCGTCGATCAGGCTGACCACCTCGCCCTTCGACGGAATCACCGCATCCTTGATCGCGGTCATCAGCGACATGCCCTTGGTGCGCTGGCTCACCCAGTCGCCGCTGAGCTGGTCGCAGGGGCGACCCCACAGCTTCTCGGAATAGTTCTTGAAGAACAGCTCGTACAGCTTCTTGCCGTACTGGTCGATATAGCGATCCTCCATCGACTCGAGGTTCTGCTCCGTGAGCTGGCGCTTCAGGGTTGAGACGCCGAAGTCCACCATCGCCTGCGCCGCAGTCACGGGGCCGATGGACATCAGGGCGCTCTGGAACTTCAGCGGGTAGTCGATGAACTTGCCGTCGAAGTAGATGCGGCTGATGCGATGCACCCACAGCAGCTCATCGTCGACGACTTCCCGGAACAGCGCGTTGAGCTCGTCGTTCTTGGTGAACCAGCGATGGCCGCCGATATCGAACTTGAACTCGCCGTGATCGGTCTGGCGCTTGATGGTACGGGCCAGACCTCCGACGAAGGGAGCCGCCTCAACCACCTTGGCGGGATAGCCCGCCTTGCTCAGCACGTAGGCCGAGCAGAGCCCTGCCGGACCCGCGCCCATGATGATCGTCTGCGGGAGCTTGGCATCGCGTGTCTGACCGTTATCCATCGAGGGTCTACCTCCGTCTCACGTTTGGTCGCTGCACGACCGCATCGTCATGCATCGGATGCGCCCGACGGGTCGGGCGCATCTGTCATCGGGCGCCGCCCGGAGCCGGGCGATTGCATCGTCTTTGGCTGGTGCGTTCCGGGGCAATGTCACTCGCGCCAGGTGATGGCGTGATTGAGGGAGAAGTTCCAAACCGCGGCCACCCCGGCCCCGATCAGGTTGGCCGCCAGATAGTGTACCCCGTGTTCCGCGTTCAGATAGTAAAGAATACCCCAGTTGATCAAGAGGCCACCGAGATTGATCGGCACATAGGTCAGCGC
>JAEVYR010000617.1 GCA_023392645.1 Chloroflexota bacterium
CCGAGCAACAGCCCGGCGCGGCCGTCGGGCCGGTACCCGCACAAAAACACGACGACGGCGACGAATGGCGCGAAGGCGACGGCGCTGATGGTCGTGAAGAGCCAGACGCCCTCGGCTCCGCCGGGGAGACGCTTGGCGAACAGGTTCCACGTGGCGTGAATGACAGCCGAGACGAGAATCAGCGCCAGCGCGACGGAGCCCAACCACACATCCGATCCATCGAAGACTCGGCTCCAGGCATGCCGGCGAGATCGCCGGCCCGCAGAGCTTCCTCTTCCGAGACTTTGCGGATAGAGTGTGCCAACGGCTATCCGATGTCCAGTACGGCGCTGGCCGCGCCGCCAGGAGTTAGTCTCGATGATCTTCAACAGTCCGGATCGAATTGCCGCGCTGACGCCCAACAGTCCATTCGGTCGCCGCGAGGATGGCAGGCCCGACTCGCCAGATGATCTTCTCGAGCGCCTGAAGCTCGTGACCAACGACGAGGCGTGGGGCGTGCTCGAGCGCCGCAACGATTATCACTTCCAATTCGAGGGCGGCTGGGACGTCCACCTGCACCAGGATGTGACGCTGACGGGCCGCGTCGTGACGGCCCAGTATGTTCCGAAGCGCCCCGATCTCAACGATGTCGTGCAGTCGATTGGCGAGTCCGAGGGTCGCTCGGGCGGCCAGAACACCTGGATCATCGATCAGCTCGAGCCGGGCGACGTGCTCGTGGTCGACCTCTTCGGCAAGGTCGAGGATGGCACCTTCATCGGCGACAACCTGGCCACGGCCGCTCGTGCCCGCACCGGCACCGGCATGATCATCGACGGGGGCATCCGCGACTCGCAGCGGATCGAGGAGATGACCGACTTCCCGGTCTACTGCCGCGGGCTGCACCCGAGCGCGATCTACGATGTGACGCTGGTCGGTGTCAATATTCCGATTCGGATCGGCGACGCGACGGTCATGCCGGGTGACGCCGTGCTGGGCACCAACGCCGGCATCACCTTCATCCCGCCGCACTTGCTCCAGGAAGTGGTCGAGGCGTCGGAAGAGACGCGCCAGCGCGATGTGTTCGGCAAAATGCGCCTGGCCGAAGGCAAGTACACCTCGGGCGACATCGATGTCTCCGTCTGGAAGGATCACATCGAGGCCGATTACCAGGAGTGGGTCAAGGCCGGGGTAGGCTCGTGACCGACTCCCACGCGGCTCCGGCAATCCCGGCCGGGTGGCAGCCGTACGGTGGCGATGATGCGAAGGTGACGATCCGCGACGTTCGCGTGATCGTCACCGCACCCGATAGCATCCGGCTGGTCGTCGTCAAGATCGAAACGTCGGAGCCGGGGCTGTACGGGCTCGGCTGCGCCACGTTCACCCAGCGCCCGCTGGCGGTGAAGACCGCCATCGAGGAGTACCTGCGACCGTTCCTCATCGGCCGCGATGTCCACGACATCGAGGACATTTGGCAGGCGTCGTTCTACAGCTCCTACTGGCGGAGCGGCCCGGTCCTGAATAACGCGATGTCTGGCGTCGACATGGCGCTGTGGGACATCAAGGGAAAGATTGCCAACCTGCCGGTCTACCAGTTGCTCGGCGGAAAGACGCGGGAGGCGGCCGATGTCTATGTCCACGCCTCGGGCAGCGAGCCGGAGGAGGTGGAGGAGCACGCCCGGTCGTTGATCGACGAGGGGTTCCGCTTCATCCGCGCCCAGGTGGCGGTGACTGGGTACGCGACCTACGGCGTCTCGATGAAGAAGCGGGACCGCCACTACGCCGTGTCGATCGACACCAAGCAGGACCGCTGGTCGCCCGAGGCGTACGTGCGGCGGGTGCCGAGACTGTTCGATCACCTCCGCTCGACGCTCGGCGAGGACGTTGAGCTGCTGCACGACATCCACGAGCGGGTGCCGCCGATGTACGCGGTGCGACTCGCGAAGGACCTGGATCAGTTCGGGCTGTTCTTCCTGGAGGATCCGTTCCGGCCGGAGGACAACGGCTGGTTCCCGATGCTGCGGCAGCACAGCACGACGCCGATCGCGATGGGCGAGCTGTACGTGAACCAGGCGGAATACGTGCCGCTGATCCAGGACCGGCTGATCGACTTCATCCGGGTGCACATCTCGGATATCGGCGGGCTGACGCCGGCGAAGAAGCTGGCGGCGCTGTGCGAGTTCTACGGCGTGCGAACGGCGTGGCACGGTCCGGGCGACGTTTCGCCTGTGGGGCATGCGGCCAATCTCGCGCTCGACCTGAGCTGCTCGAATTTCGGCATCCAGGAGTACTCGTTCTTCGGAGAGAAAACCAAGCAGGTCTTTCCGGGGCTGCCGGAGGTGCATGACGGCGCGATGTGGAGCAACGACCAGCCGGGGCTCGGCATCGACATCGACGAGGAGCTGGCGGCAAAGTTCCCGTTCCCGGATCATCCGGTCAACGGCGCGTGGCCGGAGGTTCGGCGCGTCGACGGCGGCATCCAGTCGCCGTAGCCGATCGTCACATCACGCGATGGCGCAACCCCGAGCTGAAAAACGGCCCGGGGTTCGTCATGCCCATCGACTGGTGATGGCCGGCTCCTACGGAGTGATTCTCGGTTCGAGCGCGGCCCGCGCAGCGGGGGCAGTCGAGAAATCTCTCCCGTGCCGGATTGCGACGTTCGCGCGGGAGAGATTTCTCCAACCCAGACGCGTCGCGTCCTTCAATCGAAACGCAATCGATGGTTGAGGGAGAGCGCCTTAGAGTGGCGACCCGGCCGCGGAATCGCTTCCGTGCATCCGCTTCCGATGCCTCACCAGTTGGTGTAACTGCCGTCGGGGCGCTGGAGCCGGGGCGGGGACCAGTACTCGAACGGGTGATCCGCCGCCGCTTCGGGATCGAAGGTGACGCCGAGACCGGGCTCGGTCGGCAGCGGGAACGACGTCCCCTCGATTTCCGGCGCGATCGGGAAGAGGTCGCGATCGCGATCCACGTCGTGCTTCGGGGAATATTCCAGCGTGGCGAAATTGTTGATCGACGCGGCGAAGTGGATGCACGCGGCGGTGCTGATCGGCCCGAGCGGATTGTGCGGCATCACGTCGATGTAGTGGGTCTCCGCCATCGCCGCGACTTTTTTCGATTCCGAGAGGCCGCCGACGTTGCAGACGTCGATGCGGGCGAAGTTCGTGAGTGCGCGTTCGATATATGGCGCAAACGCCCACTTGCCCGAGAACTCCTCGCCGATCGCGAACGGCACGTTCGTCATCGAGCGGAGTTGCGCGTAGGCATCGGGGTTTTCACAGCGGATCGGCTCCTCGACGAAGTAGAGGCCCACTGGCTCGACCCGCTGGCAGAAGACGGCCGCCTCGACCGGACTGAGCCGGTGGTGGAAGTCGATCGCCAGCGCGATGTGCGGCCCGACCGCCTCGCGGACCTCGCGCAGCAGGTCGGCGGCGAGCGCGAGCGACTCCATCGGCTCGTACACGGCACCGTCTGCGGCCTGCCATTGCGGATCGAGCATCCCGGGGCCGAATCGCAGTACCGTCCACCCGGCGTCGACGGCGGCTCTGGCCCGGTCGATCACCTCCGGTCCGGAGAGCGTGCCGGGCGAGATGAAGCAGGGGATCCGGTCGCGCGTCGCGCCGCCGAGCAGTTGCCAAACCGGAACGCCGAGGTGCTTGCCG
>JAEVYR010000035.1 GCA_023392645.1 Chloroflexota bacterium
TGTATAAGCGCCTGGGGGGGGGTGGTGCCAGCCCGTTTCTCGTTCATTGCCGCGGAGCCACTACCGTGGTTATTGGCTTGATTGCATCGCAGCAGCCCCGGTGAGAATCGGGCTAAACCTGCGTGCCGAGCAGCGCCCGGCGAGCCAGGACCTCGACGAGGTGCGCTCGGTAGGCCTCCGGCGCGAACGAATCGCCGTTGATCGCGACTCCATCAGTCGCGCCCGCGACAGCCTCGGCTACGGTCTCGTCGGTCAGTGACTTCCCGGCGATGCCCTCCTCGACACTGGTGAGACGCGTGGCGGTGCTCGTGGCGCCCGTCAGCGCCACCCGCGCCGAAGAAACCGTGTCGCCATCCAGGTCGGCCACCACCGCGACCCCAACGATCGCATAGCCGCTCGCGGGGTGCGCGAACTTGCGATACGCCTGGTGGCTCGCGCCCGCGGGACGCTTGAGCGTCACGTGCGTGATGACCTCATCCGGTTCGAGGGACGTCGTCCAGAGATCGAGGAAGAAGTCATCGAGCGCGATGTCGCGCTCGCCGTTCGGACCGACGGCATGTACCGAGCCGCCGATCGCCAGAGCGACCGCGGTCAGGTCGGCGGCGGGATCGTTGTGCGCCAGCGCGCCAACGAGCGTGCCCCGCTCGCGCACCTGCGCGTCTCCGAGAATGTGGATCGCTTCGGCGAGGATCGGAAATATCTCCCTCACGTCGGCGTTGTCGCGAATCTCGTTGTATGTCGTCATCGCCTTGATCGTGACCGCGTCGTCGTCTATCTCGATCCCGTGGAAATCGGCGATATCGCGGAGATCGACCAACTCGCCCGGCATTGCCAGGCGGATCTTCATCGCGGGGATCAGCGAGTGCCCGCCGGCGATGATCTTCGCGTCCGGATTCGCCTGCAGCATCGCCACGGCATCGGCAACGGAGCTGGCCCGGGTGTAGGTAAACGGTGCAGGAAACATGCAGCAACCCTTTCAGCGCATGGCCGCCTCGCCACTGGAGGCGGGGCGGTCGTTACGAGGCGGCAGATTCCCGCATCTTCTCAGCCGCGTACTGCACCGACCGGACGATGTTCTCATACCCGGTGCAGCGGCAGATGTTGCCCTCCAGCTCGTGCCGGATCTCCTCTTCTGTGGGATCGGGATTGCGCTCGAGCAGGGAGATCGACGACATGATCATGCCCGGCGTGCAGTAGCCGCATTGGAGACCGTGCTTCTCCCAGAACCCTTCCTGTACGGGGTGGTACACGCCATCCTGCGCGACACCCTCGATGGTCTTCACCTCGGCGCCATTCGCCTGGACCGCCAGCAGCGTGCAGCTCTTGGTGGTCTTGCCATCGACGGTGACCACACACGCACCGCACTGGCTCGTGTCGCACCCGATGTGGGTACCCGTCAGTCCGAGGTTGTCGCGCAGGAACTGCACCAGCAACGCGCGTGGCTCGACCTCGCCCGAACGCTCTTGGCCGTTCACGGTCATGCGCACTTGAACTTTTTGGATCGTCTCGGTATCGGTCAAGACATTACCCCTTCTCGTGGACCCTCTGCGCCGGGGCGCTCCGGTACCGCAAAACCTCGCGGCCGAAATGACTATGGCCGCTCGCTGATCGGCGCTCCGCCAGGCGGAGCAGGCACCTGTACGATTCTTCGCTATCTTCGCAAACCCGAGGGATTCGGACAACTCCCCCGGAGGGGGGAATCGGTCAAACCTGCCGTGATGTCCTCGCTCCGAGCTCGTCGATGATGCCGCCCACGATCCGTTCGATCCCGTCGGCATAGCGCGCTCCGACGACGCTCGCGACCTCGGCAACGCGCGCAAGCTCAGCGGAAAAATCCGCGACGGGCGGCACTACCGATCCCGTCTCGCTGACGACATCGGCCAGGAATCGCCCGCCGAGGGCTTTCCGCACCTGATTGCGAGAGGGCCGCATCTCCGGGTCGCGCTTGCGCATGAGGCGATCGGTGAGGTCGCGCAGCTCGGCATTGGAAAGCGGAACGCCGATGACCTGGTGGATGGCCTGCCGCTGCCGCCGGATCGCCTCAACATCACGGTCCCAGTCAAGCACGACGTCCCACGCGCTGACGGCGCCGCCAGCGCGCGTCTCGACCCGCGCGCGCATCTCATCGGTGGTCTCTTCGTCGACGCCGTCGCCGAGCAGCGGTCGCCGCTCGTCCAGCGCGAGACCGACGATGGCGCGCTCGAGCCGAAAATAGTACTGCGCGGCCAGCAGGCTTCCCCAGACATCGAACGGAAGGCGATCGATCCCAACGAGACGTTCGATCACCGCCGCATCGGCGAAGCCGGCGAACAGGTCCCGCGGAGCCGCATCCGTGAGCACCACATCGTTCTGTGCCACGGTGAGGCGCCGGTGACCGATCTTCTGGCGAAACATCATGGACGTGAGCACGTAATCGGGGCTGACGAAGATGCCATCGAGATAGGCGGTGCCGGGGCGAGTGTTCGGCAGGAGACTGGTCAATTGCTCGTCGGCGTCGAAGAGCTGCTCCGTCGTTTCGGCGCTCACCTGCACCGGCCGGGCCGTCTCGACCGAGAACTTGGCGTCCACCGCGAACACCACCGGCCTCGCATCCCGCGTGCCGAACACGACGAAATCCGGATTCTTGAGCCCAGCTTTCGACGCGCGCGATGCCACGCCCGGCAGGGTGTCGAGGCGGTGGATCTCTTCCACCACGCTGCCGGCGAACCTTCGCTCGTCACCGGGAACCGGGCCTCCGGTCCATCCGCCCAGCGCTTCAGCGGCGACGTTCGACCACGCCGTGCCGATGATTTGGCTGGCGCCGCCTCGATCCGACAGGCGAACGAGGTGATTATCGAAAATCGACCGAGCGAACGTTCCGCGGGGAAGTGTCGCTGAATGATAGTCGCTGTCGCGCGTCGCGCCGCCGGATGCCATCCATGATCCTAGCCTTCCGAGGCGCCAATGCGACGACCCGGTGTTGATTCCTGCCGAACAGTATGCCACCATGGGTTAGCCATTTCACGATGGTGCTCCCAAGACGTCAATGTAGCGACCGATGAGAGGACGTGCCATGACCGAGGTCATCGACACCCGTACCACCGTTGACACTTCCACCAACCGCACCGCCGCCGAAGCCGCCATCGAACAGCTCGAAGCGTGCGGCGCACGCGTCGTTTTCGGCATCCCCGGCGTTCATACCCTCGCGTTGTACGACGCGCTCCACACGTCGTCGCTGACGCACATCCTGGCGCGTCACGAGCAAGGGGTCGGGTTCATGGCGGACGGGTACGCTCGCGCCACCGGCGAGCCCGCCATCGCCCTCGTCATCACCGGCCCCGGCGTCACCAACGTCGCCACCCCGATTGGCGAGGCCTACACCGACTCGTCACCGATCTTCGTGCTCGCGTCGAACGTCGAGGCCGCGCACCTTGACGCGATGCGCGGCAATTTGCATGACCTGAAGGATCAGCGCGCGGTGATGCGCGCCGTCACGAAGTGGAACGATCGCGCCGTGCGCGCGGGCGATGTGGCGCCGCTGATCGCGGAGGGCTGGCGCCAGATGACTACCGGGCGGCGCCTGCCGGTTGGGCTCGAGGTGCCCATCGATGTGCTGGACCAGCCCGTCGCTGAGAGCGCAATCAGCGCTCCGACTGGCGAGCCGGCCGCGCAGGACATTACCGACGCGATCGACCGAGCCTCCGACGCGCTGAGTGGAAGCTCGAAGCCGGTCATCTATGCTGGCGGGGGCGCGACCTCGTCGGCCGCCGGCGACGCCATCGTCCGAATCGCGGAGAAGCTTGGCGCGCCGATCGTGACTTCGATCCAGGGCAAGGGTGCTGTGCCCGCTTCTCACCCGCACTGCCTCGACGCGCTGTGGACGCAGGGCAACGCCGTCGACGAGCTCGTCCGCGAAGCCGACGCGCTGCTGGTGATTGGCTCGCGCCTCGGCGTGCAGGCAACCGAGCGGTTCGCCTTCCCCATTCCCGATACCCTCGTGCGGATCGAGATCGACCCGGACGAGATGACCCGCAACGTGACGCCGACCGTCGCCATCGAAGCCGATGCCCGCATCGCCGCCGGGCAGCTCGCCGATGCCCTCGAACGTCGCGACGTCGCCTCGACCTGGGATCCGGCGCGGTTCCGTGAGGTGCGTGAGGAAGCCCGGCGCACGGCGTTCGGCGCGGATCGGATCGCCTGGCTCGATGCGATTCAGGCCGCGATGCCGCCCGACGGGCCGATTGCCTGGGACATGACGATGATGAGCTACGTCGCCGGTTACCTGTATCCGGTCGAGCGGCCTCGGACCTTCCTCTTCCCAACTGGCTACGGCACGCTCGGGTTCGCGCTGCCGGCCGCGATCGGCGCGAAGGTCGGCATGGGCGATACCCCGGTGGCGGCGGTCGTCGGCGACGGCGGCTTCCAGTTCACCATGCAGGAACTCGCGACCGCCATCCAGTTCCGCCTGGGCATCCCCATCATCATCTTCAATGATTCGACCTACTCGGCGGTCAAGGACGAGCAAAAGCGGTCTCGCGGCGGCCGCTACGCCGCGGTCGATCTCGTCAATCCGGACTTCATCAAGCTGGCCGATGCCTACGGCATTCCGGGCGTTCGCGCGGAGACGCCCGAGGCACTCACCGCCGCGATCCGCGAGGCGCTGACCCGCGACCAGCCAACCATCATCGACGTACCCATCGACGGATGGGTCTAGCGGCGACGACAAGGGCCACGACGATGGCCGCCGATGCAATCGCCGCCAGCCGAGCGATTCCGTCGGCCGTCGTCACGCCATACCGCAGCACGACCTCGATGTCGCCGCCTGGCGACGCGATCTCGATGTAGCCATCGCCTCCCCGTTCGACCGCAACGCTCTCACCGTTGACGGTCGCCTCCCATCGCGGGAACCAGTTCTGCCGCACCCGGATGATCCCCGGCTCGCTGTCCTCGAAGGTCAGCGCGATGGTCTCACCATCGTCGCTGACGGTGACCGTGGCAGCATGATCGCCGTTCACGGTGGCGAGTCCGACCGGGTTCCGCACGACGTACACATCCCAGGCGCCGACCGAATCGACGCGCTCCAGGTCGGGCGAGGCCGCCGCGACGCGACGAGCGTCGTTCCCGGTGGTACGGTCGGCGACGTCGGTGGTCACCACCGCGCCGATGCCGTGCTCGTCGAGATAGTCGCGCGCCAGCGCCCGCGAAGGATCGGGGTAGAAGTGCCCCTGGCGATAGTCGTAAGGCCCCGCGTGCAGCCGGTGCCAGTACCAGAGCCAGTCGTTGTAGTAGAAACGGCGCTCGGGCGCGACCATCGGCGCCCATAACTGCTCGTGCCAACTCAGGCGGGATCCAATGACGAGGATCGCGCTGCTTTCGGGCGCGCGAGCATCGGCCGCCGCGACGGCATCCTCGAACTGTCGCAACTCGATCGCGTTTTGCCCCTCGGTGCGCGGCACCTCGCGCAGACCTTGCTCGACCGCCGGGAACGGCCCCGCGC
>JAEVYR010000064.1 GCA_023392645.1 Chloroflexota bacterium
GTCGGGGCGTCGGCAGAGATGTAAATCTCCTCGAGCGCCGAGCCGGCTGTCGCGAAACCCGGCCAGTGGACGGCGGCGATGCCGTTGTTGTCCGGCTCGAGCGCGGGGCCAATCAGGTAGGGCTTGACCAGCTGGATCGGCGTGACGAAGTACGCGAATACCGCCGGGACGTCCTCGACGAGGATGCGCTCGGCGTCCTGGAACATCGCGATGCGCTCGTCCTCATCGCCCAGGAACGTGGTCGCTTCGTTGAGCAGATTGTCGTACTCCTCGTTGCTCCAGGGGTGCCGCCCACCGGACTGCCAGACGCCGAGCATGTTGGACGGGTCGAAGTAGTCCATGCCGTAGGAGACCCAGCCAAAAAGGATCGACCTCATGTCGTCGTAGAACGCCTGCCGGTCCATTGTCTGGATCTCGACGTTGATGCCAAGGTGCTCGTTCAGCATCGCCGCGTAGGCCTGCACCGTCGCCTCTTCCAGCGGCGTGCCGCCACCCCGGAAGGTCAGCGTCAGGTCCGGGAAACCCTCGCCGTCGGGGTAGCCGGCGTCGGCCAGCAGTTGCTTGCCCTTCTCGGGGTCGAAGTTCTGGATCGGGGCGAGGTCTTCGGTGTTGCTGGCCGGGAAACCGGGGGCGAGAAACGACGGTGCCGCCTTCGCTTGGCGTCCCCAGATTTGCTGCTGCATCGCGTCGCGGTCGATCACGTGGCTGAACGCCTGCCGCACCTTGAGGTCGTCGAACGGCTCGGTCGTGACGTCGAAGAAGAAGTAGAGGCAGGCGAAGTCGCCCACGCCCTGGTAGACCTGCTTCGCCAGCTCCGGGTCCGCTTCCATGATCTGGAGCTCGGCCGGGGCTGGATCCTGCATGTAGTCGATCTGGTCGGCTTCGTAGAGGGTGAACGCGGTCGAGGGCGCCGCCATCTTGACGATGATCTTCTGCAGCGCGACCTGCATGTCACCGGTGTAGGCCTCGTTGCGCGTGTAGACGATCTGCTGGTCGCGCGCCCACTCTTCCAGCTTGAAGGGACCAGAGCTTACATGGGTGTCCGGGTTGGTGTTGTAGAGCGGGCCGTACTCGTCCAGCGCGGCTGCGGAGAGCGGCTGAGAATAGAGCAGCTTGGCGGGCAGGTACGGTGCTGCTTCGACGGTCTCGAAGACGACCTCGTACTCGTTCGCGCCCTGGCGCACGCCGATCTCCTCGACCGGCACATCGCCGGCGCTGGCTTCCTCATAGTTGACGATGTTGCCGCTCCAGAACCACGTGAAGTCCCACGCGTGCTCGGGATCGGCCGAATACTGGAATGTGCGGACGTAATCCTTCGCGGTGACGGGGTTGCCATCAGACCACATCAGGCCCTCCGCGAGCTTGAAGGTCCAGGTCTTGCCGTCCTCACTGCCCGACCACTCGGTGGCGGCGCCGGGCACGATCTCGAAATTCTTGTTCAGTCGCACCAGCGACTGGCTGAAGATGTCGGCGATGCCCGGCCGCTCGTAGACCTGCTCGTAGAAATCGAGCACCTTGGCGAAGGTCGGGTCCGTCGACGTTCGCAGGACCTGGTTCTCGGCCGGGGCCGCGTCTTCAGGCAGGGCGCCATCCTGCAGGATCGCGTTGCCCGCGTAGGCGGTCAGCCCGAGCGCCGCCGGTCCGGCGAAGAGCCCGGCCACGGACAGCGCCGCGCCACCCTTGACCGCGCCGCGCCGAGTCAGCTTCTGGCGGAAGAACGCCGCGTCCTGCGGGCGCATCGCGGCGAACGAATCGTGAAAAGATGATCGCTTGGTCATGGATCGTCTCCTGTCATTGCCCCGGTTGGGGCCGTGCGTCGTCGAACTGTTCCCGGTGATGCGTTACGAGTTCTGTCGCGGGTCGAGGGCATCCCGCAGCCCATCTCCGACGAACGAAAAACCGAGCATGATCAGCGCGATCGCCAGCGTCGGGAAGAGCCCCAGATGCCAGTAGACCCGGATATATGGGGCGCTGTCCGCGACCATCTTCCCGAGCGAGGGAGTCGGCTCGTTGATGCCGATGCCGAGGTAGCTCAGGCCCGCCTCGGCGAAGATCGCGGATGGAATGGCTAACGTGATCGCTACGATAACCGGCGCGACGGCGTTCGGCAAGAGGTGCCTGACCGCGATCGACAAATCGCTGGCGCCCATGCTGCGCGCGGCCGCCACGTATTCCTGCTCGCGCAGCGTGAGCAGTTGCGCGCGCATCAGGCGAGCGAGCGTGAGCCAGCTCGTCAGGCCGATCACGAAGATGATGTTGCCGACGCCCGAGCCAAGCACGGTCATCAGGAAAATCGCGAACAGCAGGCCCGGGAAGGCCGTCATCACCTCGATCAGCCGCATCACCGCGAAGTCGGTCCAGCCGCCGCGCAGCCCGGCCGCCATGCCCAGCGGGATGCCGATCAGGCAGGCGACGCCGACCGCCGCGAATCCGACGATCAGCGAGGTGCGCGTGCCGTACATCACGCGCGTGAGGAAATCGTGCCCGATGGTGTCGGTGCCGAGCCAGAACTCGCTGCTCGGGAACTTGTTGGCATCCATCAGGCTCGCGGTGCGGTAGTCGCTCGGCGCCAGCAGCGGCGCGCCGAACCCGATGATCATCAGGAAGAGGACGATCACCAGCCCGACCATCGCCAGGCGCTGGCGCAGGAATCGGCGCCAGGCGTAGTAGAGGGCGCCGCGCGGCTTCTGCGTGACATCGCGGGCGCTGGCGGCGGCAAGTTGTCCGGTTACGGTGGTGGCCATGGTGCTGTTCCCTCGTCAGGCGACCGAGCGGCCGCCGATGCGGATACGCGGATCCAGCACCGTGTAGAGAATGTCCGTGATGATGTAGGTGATGCCCCAGATGACCGCGATCAGCAGCACCAGCGCGAGGATCATCGGGTAATCGCGAGACTGCGTGCTGGTGACGAAGAAGCGGCCGAGCCCGGGGATGCGGAAGGCGGCCTCGATGAAGATCGAGCCGGTGAGGATGTTCGGGATTTCCGGCAGCAGGATCGTGACAAACGGGATCATCGCGTTGCGGCCGACATGCCAGAGCTGCACCTTCCCCTCGCTCAGGCCCTTGGCGCGCGCGGTGCGCACGTGGTCAGACCGCATCACCTCCAGCACAGAGGAGCGCGTGTACCGGGCGACGAGCGCCATCGGCGTCAGCGAGTAGGCGATCACCGGCATGATGTAGTGCTGCGGCTTGCCCCAGCCGCCGGGTTCGAGCCAGCCGAGATAGACGCTGAAGAAGAGGATCAGCCACATCGCGACGACAAAGTTCGGCACCGTCAGCCCCAGCGTCGCCATGAATGAGACGACGTAGTCGACCCACGAGTTCTGCTTGATCGCGGCGATGTAGCCCATCGCCGTGCCGAGTGTGTAGGCGAGGATGATGGTCGGCACGCCGATCTTGATCGTCACCGGCCAGGCCCGGGCGATCAGGCTGGTCACGGTTTCGGTCGGGCTCTGGAACGGCACGCCGAAGTCGCCCTGCACCGCGTGCCACATGTACTTCACGTACTGGACGTAGATCGGCTGGTCGAGGCCGTACTTGGCCAGTTGCGCCTGCCGGGTCGCCTCCGGCAGCCTGCCCTTTTCGTCGGGCGCGAACGGTCCGCCCGGCACGGCGTGCATCAGCAGGAAGGCGATCACCGAAACGACGAACAGGACGAAGAGCAGCCCGATCAGGCGCCCCACGATGAATCTGGCCATGACTACTTCGCCTCCGATGTGACGAGGGTCGATCGATGCCAGGGGACGAGCCTGTCGCCCCCTGGTCGCGATCCTCCGCTCACATCGTTGTGACCCCGATCGCTTTCGCGTTAGCGCGGTCATTGTTGGCGATTCCCCGGCTCCGCGCAAGGGCTCGCGCCGGTCACTTCGCGAGGGCGATGGCGCGGTCCGGTACACTTGCCGGAGAGGAGAAACCTCGGTGGTAGAGGCGCCTGCTCGCTCCCGGTATGCACAATCAACGGCAAGGATGGCCAGCGCGTGGAAGATATCAACATCATCCTCGACATTGTGCTGGCCCTCGGCGTGGCGACGATCGCCGGCTGGATCGCCGATCGCCTCGGCATGCCCGTCCTTCTTGGCTATGTTGTGGCCGGAATGGTGGTCGGCTCCAACAGCCCCGGCTTCAGCGCCAACGAGGAGCGGGTGATCCAGCTCGCCAACCTCGGTGTGGCATTCATGATGTTCGCGATCGGCGCGGAGTTTTCCCTGCGCGAGCTGCTCGCCGTGCGGCGGGTGGCGACCGGCGCGGCCGCGTTCCAGATGCCGGTGACATTCCTGATCGGTATGATCGCCGGCAGGCTGGTGGGGTGGGACGCGCGCGCGTCGATCCTGCTGGGTGCCATCTTCGCGATCTCCAGCTCGATCGTGATGATCAAGATCCTGCTCAGCCGGGGCGAGGCGACCAGCCCGCAGGCGCGGTATGCGATCGGGCTGATGATCCTCCAGGATCTCAGCGTCGTCCCGATCCTGGCGCTGTTGCCCGTGCTCGAAGGCGGGGGCGACATCGCGCGGCAGGTCGGGTTGTCACTGCTCGAGGCCGGCGTGGCGCTGGCGCTGGTGATGGTGCTCGGGACCCGCGTCGTGCCGTGGGTGCTCTACCACATCGCGCGATCGTCCTCGCGGGAGTTGTTCCTGCTGACGGTCGTGATCATCGCGCTGGGTACGGCGCTGGCCAGCCACAAGGTGGGACTCTCGGTTGCGCTTGGCGCGTTTCTCGCCGGCCTGGTGGTCTCCGAATCGGAGTTTGACGCGCAGGTGGTGGCGGAGATCATCCCGCTGCGCGATCTCTTCTCCACGCTGTTCTTCGTGTCGCTCGGGATGCTCTTTCACCCGACCGTGATCCTCAATCACCAGGTCGAATTCCTGGTGCTGGCGGTGTTGCTGGTGGTGGGGAAGACGCTGACCGGCACGATCGCCTTCCTGCTGACCCGAATCAACCCCTACATCGCGGTGGCCGCGGGTCTCCTGACGGCGCAGATCGGCGAATTCAGCTTCGTGCTGGCCGGTACCGGGGTCGATCACGGGATCCTGGCCTCGTCGCAGTACGCGATGGTGATCGGGATCGCGCTGGTGTCGTTCGTGGTGTCGCCGGGGCTGGTCGCGATGGCGCCGAGGATGGGGGAGGCGGTCGATCGGCTTCCGTTCGTGCGCAGCGTCGACAATAGCGATCTCGACATGGGCGAGGAGACGGAAGCGATGCGGCGTCACGTCGTCATCTGCGGGTATGGGCGAGTGGCGGCCGTGCTCGGTGCGGCGCTGGAACGTCGCGGGATCGACTACGTCGTGATCGACGTCAACGCCGCGACCGTACGCGAGCTGCGATCGCGCGGCGTCAGCGCGATTTACGGCGACGCGGCGCGACGCGCGGTGCTGGAGCACGCCGGGGTGGCGCGTGCGCGGGCGATCGCGGTGGCGGTGCCGGATCTGGTGGCGGCGTCGGCGGCGACGCGGATCGTGCGCGAGCTCAACCCGTCGATCGACATCGTCGCGCGGGCGAGCGAGCAGGGCGAGATCGCCATGCTGCACGCCGACGGCGCGTCGGAGGTGGTCCAGCCCGAGTTCGAGGCGGGGCAGGAGTTCACGCGGTACGTGTTGCGGCGGATGGGCGTCTCGGCGCGGGAGCTGGATATGGCGTCGTCGCGCCGCCGCTCGCGATTTTATGAGCAGGTCGAGGACGACTCGCTCTACTCCGATGAGGTCGGGTGACGCGGGGATGAGCCGCGGCGTCCGCCCGGTGCCATGGGAGGTTGTCCGCTGACATGCGTCAACCGGCGGTCAGGCGTTTCTCAAGGAAGGTGGCGATGTCGCGGATCGCCTTCAGCTCGTTCTCGCGCTTCGTGAAGCCGTGCCCTTCATCCTCGTACACGTCGTAGCGGACGTCGACGCCGCGTGCGCGCAAGCGATCCACGATCTGGTCGCTCTCCGCCTGCACAACGCGCGGGTCGTTTGCGCCCTGGATCACGAACAGCGGCGTCGTGATCTGGTCGACGTAGCTGATCGGCGAGCGCTCCATCAGGAAGTCCACTTCCGTCTCCGGGTCGCCGACCCACCGCGCCATCAGCCGCCGCCAGGTCGGCGGCACCGCCTTCGCGAACGTCACCAGGTTTGAGGGGCCGACCAGGTCGACCGCCGCGGCCCAGTACTCGGGCAGCCGGCTGACCGCCGAGAGCGTCGCGAACCCGCCGAATGAGCCGCCGTATACGCCGATCCGGGTTGAATCGACCCATTCCTGCGCCCGCAGCCATTTCGCGGCGGCCTCGATGTCCTTCAGCTCGTCGCCGCCCCAGTCGCGATGAATCAGGTGCTGGTAACTCTTGCCGTAACCGGTCGAACCGCGAATGTTTGGCGCGAGCACGGCGATGCCGCGGCTGGAGAGGTACTGATAGAGACCCGAGTAAGCGTAGCGCGGCCGCTCCTGCGCTTCCGGGCCACCGTGGATCGACAGCACTACCGGCATCGGACCGTCGATCCCCGCTGGCTTGTAGAGAAACGCCGGGATCTCCTTGCCGTCGAAGGTCGGGTAGCGGATCAGCTCCGGCTCGGTCAGGTCGGCGTCGTCGATGCCGCCCAGCGCGCTGAAGGTGATTTGTGTCGCCTCGCCGGTCGCCGTATCGACGGTGAAGATTTCTTCCGGGTGGGTCGGTCGCGCCCACAGCACCGCCAGGCGGCTGCCGTCGCGCGACAGCGCCATATCGATCAGGACGCCGCCGGGCAGCTTCGCCTCCACCGGCTGGTCGGTATCCTCGAGTTGTCGGATCCGAAGGCGCGAGTAGCCATCCTCGTTGATGGCCCAGACCAGCAATGTGCCATCGTGGGAGATGGCGGCATTCTCGACATCCCAGTCCGGCGTCTCGACCCACGTTCGCGTGCCGCTGGCGATATCCTGGAACGCGAGCCCGTCGAACTCCCGACCCTCGCTGGTGACGAGCCAGAAACCGGAGCCGTCCGCCGCCCAACCGGCCGGAACGTACAGCGCATCCTCTTCATGTGGCGTCAGGTTGCGCGACGTGCCGTCGGCGAGGTCGACCAGCAGGATATTGGTGTCCGTATTCGAGACAAGTTCGAGCGCGAGGAGTTTGCTGCCGTCCGGCGACCAGCCGGCGGGCATGTAGATGGTCTCGCCGGTGAGCACCCGCCGCTCGTCGCCGCTCGCCATGTCGCGGATGATGACGTCCTGCTCGGTCGGCTCTCGGTCGTTTCCGGCGAAGGCGACTTTCGCGCCGTCCGGGGACCAACTCTGGCCAATGCCGAGGGCGTGCCGAACGTCAGCTTCGGAAGGGAACATTGCTGGCTGGCCGCCCGCGACCGGCACCGTGTAGACCTGGGTGAACTCATCGCCGTTGCGATCGGCCGTGTAGAGGATTGTTGAGCCCTCCGGCGACCACTCGATCTCGCGAACCGCCTGCTCGCCGGAGAGCGTCACCTGGCGCGGGTAGCCACCGTCGGTGGATTGCCGCCAGAGGTTGTACTGCCCGGAGGTGTTGACCGAGTAGGCGACCTCGTCGCCATCGGGCGATAGCGCGAGCGTCGACTGGTAGCGACGGATCGCGGTGAATTGCTCGAAGGTCGGTTGAGTCCTGCGGTCGGCACTGGCCATCGCGCGTTCCTCCTGTGCGTTAGCGGACGGTTGCGACACCATCCTACTGGATTCAGGAACGTTGCGTGCCCGGCGCTCGGTTCGCCGCGGTCAGTGCTGCCCGGCGATCTGGTGCCGCGCCGTTGGCGGCTGGGTGTCGGCGTCGCTGGTATGCCAGTGGGTTGCCAGCGCCAGCATGATCTTGATCACGCCGAGAATGACGTGCGGCAGCCAGATGGTGTCGGCGAAGCCGAACAGCCACGGCGACGCGATCAGGATCGCGCCAACGACGATATCGAGTCCGAGGTGCCACGGCATCGGGATCGCCCATGCCATGCCCAGCTCATCGTGGGTGAGCAGGCTGGCGACGAAGGTGACGATGCCGGCGTAGATCAGCACCCACTTGGCTGCCTCATGCTCCTCGAACATGAACACGAACGGCGTCAGGATCAGGACCGCGGCCAGCACGTAATCGAGAATCGCGTGGATGCGGGTGGACATGACGTTCATGGTGAACCTCCGGTTGATGCGGATGCCCGTCACCGAACATCGATGCAGAGCGCGTGCCATCAT
Organism: Chloroflexota bacterium; assembly: GCA_023392645.1. Classification (GTDB taxonomy): domain Bacteria; phylum Chloroflexota; class Chloroflexia; order Thermomicrobiales; family UBA6265; genus JACCVC01. Next base: position 8,149 of record JAEVYR010000064.1, read on the forward strand.
GGGAGCCGGCTGTGCCATGTGTCGCGTTGCGATCGATCGTCATCCGGTCGAGCCCGCCAGCCGCCGATCAGAATCGCGTTGGCGACCGCATCCAGCAGGTAGACCGCCCGGATGCGGCCCGTGGTGGTGTAGACCACGTCGATCGCGGCCAGCACGCCAATTGTCGACATCGCGAGCCAGCGGATGTCGGGCGCGATCCGCCGAGTCGCACCCGCGAAGCCGACGGTGCGCACGAGCCCGTAGTCGGTTTTCGGTCCGGCATCTGCGCCTTCGCTTCCTTGCCGAGCTACTTGCCCGGCGACCGAGCCGTGCGAGCCATTTTCTTCTCCTGGTCGCCCAGGTTCTTTGCCGTTCACGTCGCTGGTCTATGCTCCTGTTGGAGCGACTCGAACATGGTGAGCACGCTGTGCTCCGCGCTCATCGAGTCGGAGGGTTCGTGCAGGAAGAGGTCGCACGGCGTGGTGAGAACCACAGTGTCGATTGCCTTCTGCCGTATCCGCGGCGCTCCCGCGGGCACCGGATGGTCCGGACGCTTTGCACGCACAGTGGCATCCTGGCTGACCGGCTTGCGGGGTTGCTCGGTGTGTACGAATATGTCCACACGTTACCGAGAACCGGCGCTTCGAGGCGTCTTCCCGCGGTGTGCGGATGCTAAACTCAGGCAGGATTCCGTTGGCCTGCTTCACCGCATCTCCGCGACCCTACGGAAAGCACGACACTTTCAATGACTCTCACCTGCCCCCGGTGCAAGGCGCGCGTTTCGCCTCGCGACGAGACCTGTCCCTCCTGTGGCACGCCGTTGACCAGCGTGGCGGCGCGACAGCGACGGTCGGCGCGAACGCAGACCCCGCCGCCGCGCGGGGGCACGGGCTCCTCCGGTGGCGCGCGTCACACCCGGCGCGGTGGGTCGTCGGGTTTGGTTCCGGGTCAGGAGCCTCGCGAGTCTTCTCCCCAGAGAACGGACCCGACGCGGGCCGCGTCAGACGGCACGGGCCCCACCCACCGCTCGTTTTCACTCACCAGCGCGCCGCCGCCGCGATACCGCAGCCTTCCCCCGCGCGATGGCGCCGCCGTGGCGGCCACTGCCGCGGGAACCGCGCGGCGACCCGGACCCGAGCCGGCCGCTTCGGAAACCGCGGGTCGGGGCGGGTCTGGATCCGAGAAGAAGACCGTCGCCGCTGAGGCCACACCGGCCGAGAAGCGCGGCAAGGCCGGCTCACGGAG
>JAEVYR010000136.1 GCA_023392645.1 Chloroflexota bacterium
CGTAGCGCCGCCCCTGTGGCGGCCCGACGTACCACGCGAGGAGGAAACGCCTTGTCGAGGGAACCGATGCGACCGGATGACTTGCCGGCCACCGCCGCGCTGTGTCGCGAGACGCTGCTGCCGTGGGTGCACCGCGACTGGTCCGTCCCCGCCGGCGATCTCGAATGGAGCTGCCGACGGACGCTCGATCACATGGTCGATGTACCGATCTTCCTCGGTGGCAACGCCGCGCTGCGCTCAACCGAGCGGGTCCTGCCGGTCCGCAACGGCGATCCGAACGCCGACCTGATGACCCTCCTCGACGCGGTCGTCACCAGCGCGACGATGCTGGAGTGCATCTGTGCCGGGATGGGACCGGGAGATCGCGGATTCCCCCCGGCGGGCCAGGCCGACGCCGAGGGGTTCCGCGCGCAGGGCTGCGCCGAGCTGCTGCAGCACACCTACGACATCGCCAACGGGCTGGGGGAGAGGTTCCGCCCGCCGGACGATCTCGCCGGTCGCATCGTCGCCCGGCTCTTCCCGTGGGCGCCGGACGCGGACGAGCACCCCGACCGCTGGGAGGCGCTGCTCTGGTCGTGCGGCCGGATCGCGCTGCCCGGGCGGGAACGGCTCGCCCCGGACTGGTGGATCCAGGCGGCTCCGCTCGACGAGTGGGACGGCCAGCGGAAGGTCCGCACCATGCCCCCGAGCTGGCGGTGAGACAACGACCTGCCATGTCCTGTTCGTCCGTGCATCGGGTGATTCGATGAGCGGCTCAGCGTCCGGGAGTCCGGATCGTCGGGGTGCATCTTCAATGTCCGACTATCCGATCCTCGAGTGGGAGGACGCCGAGCATCGGGTCGCGTTGCCATGGGGTTTGCGCTTGGCCTTGGGTGTCGACGAGTCGATTCTGCGCTGGGCGAGGCAACAGGGATATGGGCCTATTGTGGGCCTGAACGTGGCAGCAACGGAGTGTAGCGGGTGCTGTTTGCGGTCGACGTAAGATGGTATTGGCTGACGCTGGGTAGGGATGCGACGGGCAGCCTGAATGTCATCACAGTATTCGGCAGCTCAAGTACATCATTCCTGAGAAATCGATCGCGGGGAATGGAGTTTGTCGTAGAGAGGAGAAGAATGACCTCTGGCCAGGGCGGCGGACCTGGCGTCTCCTGACAAGGCGTGGAAGCCATTGTGCTTGCGCACGTTGTCCCACCACAGAGGCCATTCTTGCGACAAGTCTACATCGCGCGCCATGCCCCCGAGCTGGCGGTAGCAGCACCGAGCGACGACAGGTATCCAGCTTGTACGTCCCGGTGCGCCCGGAAAATTGGCTCAGGCAGCCTGGCCCGCGGCGGCCGCCGGCTGGCCGATCTCTGGCTCGATCTTGCGCTGCCAGCGCTCCCGCGTCGTCCGCGTCCAGATCACGAGGATCAGCACCACCCCGTTGATCCCGTATTCCTCCATTGACGTGACGACGCCGTTGACCGTCGTCGAGGCGCTAAACCCGAGCAGCATGTCGATCACCTGCCGGAAGGCGTTGCCGTCGACCGACCACGCGACGAATGGCAGTTGCGCCAGCGACCACACCAGCAGCGCCTGCCAGCCGTCGAGCCCCGCTCGCCGCAGCGTCCAGATCAGCAGCCCCGCCGCGATGCCGACCACGCCGATCCCGGCGCGGATCATCGCCACGGCTTGACCCTCGGCGACATTCCCGAGATCGAGCGCGATGCTCATTGCTCCGCCGACGATGGCCCATGTGGCCAGCAACGCCAGCGATCGGCCAAGCAGCTCGACGCGTTCACGAACCGCATCCATGGAAAATCCTCCTCTTTCGTGCATATTTCACGTCGCATCGGTCCCTGAAATCAGCATAGGGTGAGCCGATAGCCGCATCCATACGTCAAAACGCGTAATTCTGTCGTCACAAGCAACTCGGATGACGTAATGCCTGCACCACGGCGGCACGTGGCGTCGACCTCACGGTGCGAATCCATCTGCAAATCCGTAATCCTTGACGATGTGCGTTGTATCGCCTGGCGACATGATGCGTCGGTGATCGCCGAAGAGCCGCGATCGCACCGAAACGCCGACCGGCGGGTTGCCGCTCCGACCGCGGGGAGCTGGAAGCAGCCGGCGACGCACTCATCATCATCGTCAGGAGCACACATCATGAACACCCGCAACAGCCGTTCGCACGCCACCGACAAGCCGCGCACCACCATCTCGGACATCGCCGCCATCGGGCCTGAGCTCAACGACGAGGAGCTGGCCTTCGTCGCCGGTGGCCGGAGTCGCGTGGGCATGCCCAACACGAGCAAGACCTACTGGGCCGATGGTCACTCGGATGGAACCGACACCGACTTCTAGGCGTCGCTTGCGCTCGATCGACGGCGAGGTCGGCATCCGAACGGGCCGATCCCGCCGCCGGCGGCGCCATGCGCCCCGTGCGCGCCATCGCGCGGAAAGGTCTCTCATGATTCTCATCCTGACCGCGCCCGATGACACCCATGCCGATCACGTCGCCGGCATGCTGCGGGCGCGCGGCGCCGATGTCGTGCGGTTCGATCCCGCCCAGCTTCCCTCGGAAGCGTCGCTCTCGCTCGCCTTTGATGCGAACGGGCAGCACGGCCGGCATCTGCGCCTGGACCATCTCGACATCGACCTGGACCGCATCGTCTCGGTCTGGTATCGCCGCCCCGCCGATCCGGTTCCTCACGCCGCCGTCACCGATCCGACCCTGCGCGAGTACGTGACGCGGGAGTGCAAGACCTTCGCGCAGGATGCCTGGGAATCCCTCGACTGCCTCGTGGTGCCGGCCCGGCGATCGGTGCTGCTGCGTGCGCAATACAAGGCATCGCAGCTCAGGCTGGCCGGCGCGCTCGGGTTCGAGCTGCCGCCGACCCTGATCTCCAACGACCCCGCCGCGTTCCTCGATTTCTACCGAGCGCACAATGGGAATCTCGTCACCAAGCGGCTCGGTCCCGACGTGGGCGGCGAGATCGAGATGGTCTTCAGTCGCTACACCGAGCCCGTCTCGCGCCGCGACGTCGGCTATGCCAACGCCCTGCGCTATTGCCCGGTGATCGTGCAGGCCTACGTGCCGAAGCGGCTGGAGCTGCGCATCACGGTGGTCGGTGACCAGGTGTTCGCCGCCGAGATTCACTCGCAGGAGAGCCACCACACTCGGCACGACTGGCGACACTACGACGACGCCCGGACGCGCTATCAGGTCCATGACCTGCCGGTCGCCGTGCGGGAGCGCTGCGTCCGTCTCGTGGCCCAGCTCGGGCTTCGATACGGCGCGATCGACATGATCCTCACCCCCGATGGACGGTACGTCTTCCTCGAAATCAACCCCAATGGGCAATACCTCTGGATCGAAGAAGCCGCCGGATTGCCGATCAGCGAAGCCCTCTGCGACCTGCTGGTCGCGGGGCGGACCTGCAATCGGGAGCTGATGGCGGTTCACTACGGAGCATGATGATGAACGACGAACTGCGGGACGCGCTTGGCGCGACGTTGGACTACGAGCAGCGGCTGGCGCGCGAGGGGATCCGCCCGCACGAGGCGCAGGACGGGCTTCGCCAGTTGCGCCAGGCGTTTCCTGCGCTGGACCTGCAACTCGTCTGGGAGGAGGAAGCCTACGACCGCTCCGTTCACTACGACGTGCTGCTGCGGCACGACGGCGCGGGCACAGTGTCGCTCGGGTACTGCCCCGATCGCGTGCTGCCCTGGCCCTTGCGCGGCGCTCAGCGCTCAGCCGAGCGCAGCCTGCTTCGTGTCAATACCACCGTCCTCGCCGTCGATCAGGTCGTCGCGTGCCTCGATTTCATCTGGAATGAGTCGCCGGTGATGACGCGCCTGATCGACGCCTGCCTCATCCAGGAGGCCCTCGCGCGCGATCCGGTCGAGGTTTCGGATGCCGAGCTCCAGGACGCGATGGACGCCTTCCGTCGCGGGCACGGGCTGCTGACGGCCGCGCAGACGGAGGCGTGGATGGATCGCCGCAGTCTCACGCACCGGCAACTGGAGCAATTCGTCGCCGCCGAGGTGGAGGTCGTGCGGCTGCGGGCGCGGATCACGGACGGACGGATCGCGGCGTATTTCGATGCCCACCGGCATGACTTCGACACGGTTCGCATCGCGCGCTTCCACCTTGCCGACGAACCGACCGCCCAACGGCTCGCCGACCAGATCCGCACCGGAACGGTCGATTTCCATGCCGCGGCCGAGCGGGCATTCCTGGCTGGGGCGGGGGATGAAGCGAGCATCCACGAGACCGTGCGGCGTGGCGATGCGGAACCCGAGCTCGCCGCCGCGCTGTTCATCGCCAGCGATGGCGAGGTCGTCGGGCCGGTCCGAACCGAGCGCGGTCATGCCGTCGTCCGGGTGCTCGAACGCACGCCGGCCACGCTCGATGACACGACCGGGCAGGCCATCGTGCGACTGCTCTTCGAGGAGTGGCTGGTGGAGCGCCGGGCGGAGGCGCGGATCGAGTGGTTTTGGGGAAACGCGAGCCGAACGGACGCGATCGCGTGACGCCGGATCCGGATCCAACTAATGAGAGCCGGGCGACGCAGCCCCCGTAGGGGCGGGCAACCCCCACCCGTAGCGCTGTCCCTGTGGCGGCCGTTCGTCGCAACCGCCGCGTGCCACCGCCCCTGGGGCGGCCGATTGTCACAGCCCACCCGTAGCGCCGCCCCTGTGGCGGCCGTCAGTCGATCACTTGATCCCGCTGAGCGTGATCCCTTCGACGAGCTGCTTCTGGAAGAACAGGAACGCGAGCAACAGCGGAAAGGTCGCCATGTTGGCCGCCGCCAGCAGCACCGCGTTGTTGGTGAAGTACTGCCCCTGGAACAGTGCCAGCCCGACCGAGAGCACCCGCATGTCCGACGAGCTCGTCACCGTCAGCGCCCACAGGAACTCGTTCCACGAGTACAGCATCGCCAGGAACCCGAACGCCGCCAGGGCCGGACGCGCCAGCGGCAGGTAGATGTCCCAGTACACCTGGAATGGGTTCGCCCCCTCCAGTGTGGCCGCCTCCTGGAAGTCCCGCGGGATGCCGAGGAAGTACTGCCGCAGCAGGAACGCCCCGAACGAGCTGAAGATCAGCGGGATGATCAGCCCCTGGTAGGTATCGAGCCAGCCGAGCTGCCGCATGATCACGAAGCGCGGCACGATCAGCACCTGGTCGGGCACCATCAGCCCGGCGAGCAGCACGAAGAAGATCGCGTCGCGCCCCGGAAAGCGCAACTGGGCGAAGGCGAACGCCGCCAGCGAGGCGATGAAGACCTGCCCCAGCGTGCGGGCGATCGTGACGATGATCGTATTGACGTAAAACCGCAGAAACGGCGCCGCCTCGAACACCGCGCTGTAGTTGTCCCACTTGATCTCACTCGGGATCAGCGACGGCGTCACCTGGAACAGGTCGGCCATCGGCTTGAGCGAGGTCGAGATCGACCAGACGAACGGCAGCATGAACAGGATGCCGACCGACATCAGCACCGTGTGCAGCGCGATCCGGCGGAGCCGGAAGCCGAGGGAGCGGTGGCCGGTCATGAGTAATGCACCCAGCGTCGCTGCAGCCGGAACTGGATCAGCGTGAACACGAGAATGATCGCCAGCAGCACCCACGCCACCGTGATCGCGTAACCCATCCGGAAATTGCGGAAGCCCTCCACATAGATGTAGTAGACGACGGTCGGCAACTGGTTGGTCTGGTCGATCCGGGTCATCACGTAGACGAGATCGAAGACCTGCAGCGAGGCGATCACGTCGATCACCAGCAGGAAGAATGTCGTCGGCGTCAGCAACGGCAGGGTCACGTCGCGGAAGCGCTGCCAGCTACCCGCGCCGTCGAGCGCGGCGGCGTCGTAGTAATCCTTCGGGATTGCCTGCAGCCCGGCGAGGAAGATGATCATGTCGTAGCCGACGCCACTCCACAGCAGCACGATCACGACGGCCATGATCGCCGTCCTCGGCTCGGAAAGCCACTCCGGACGCCCCAGCCCGAGGCGGTCGAGGATGCCGTTGATCGGGCCGAAGGCGGGGTCGTAGAGCCACTTCCAGATCGTCGCGATCGCCACCGGCATCGTCAGCACGGGCATGAAGTAGAGCACGCGGTAGAAGGAACGGAAGCGGATGTTGGTGTTCAGCGCCATCGCCAGCGCCAGCGAGAACGCCAGCCGCAGCACCACGTTGGGAGCCGCGATCGCGGCTGTGTTCCACAGCGCGGTGCGGAACTGGGGATCGCGCAGGACCTGCCGGTAGTTGTCGAAGCCGATCCAGATCGGCGAGGAGAGCATGTCCCAGCGCGTGAAGCTGAGCACGAGCGAGGCGCCGAGGGCGATCAGGAAGAAGACCGAGAAGCCGATCACCAGCGGCGCGATCAGCAGGTAGCCCCAGCGAGCCTCGGACCGGGCCTGCCGGTTGACGCGGCGCCCGCTCGCGCCGGGTCGTGCCGCCGCGGGGATATCTGCGGTTCTCATCGTTCGTTCCGCATCGATCTGCCTTCTGGAACGGGTCCCGGTGAGTCGAAGGGGCGACCAGCCAGAGACACCTCGGCAACCTCGCCTGACTCAACGTCACTCCGAGCTTGCCGAGGATGCCCCACCCCTAACCCCTCCCCGAC
>JAEVYR010000158.1 GCA_023392645.1 Chloroflexota bacterium
ATGCCGGAGTCGATGGGCCGAGTTACGGCTTTTGCGGGCCGGGTTACTGAATTGTCGTTCGGGGCGGGCCATGGGAATGCCGTAATTCGCGCAACGATCCGCGTCAGGCGAGACCGCGGCGGATGGCTTCGACGGCGGCTTCGGCGCGGGAGTGCACATCCAGCTTGCGGAACAACCGGGCGACGTGGGATTGCGCCGTGCGCGGGCTGATATAGAGCTTCTCGCCGATCTCGCGATCGGTGAGCCCCTGCACCAGCAGGCCGAGGATCTCCCGCTCGCGCGGGGTGAGGTCGTTGGCCTCGCCGGGCGCTTCGTGGTCCCGGCCGCCTGCGGACTCGTCCGCGAAGCTCCGGGCCAGCGCGATCGCCTCGTTCGGGGCGAGCTGCCGCCCCGCATCGAGCAGCGCCGTCATCGCCTCATCGCTTGCCAGCTCGCGGACGGCGTCGGGCATGCGGTCGAAATCGGTCGGGATCACCCAGCTCCAGAGGGTGCTGCCGGGCAGGTTGCTCATCGCCTCCGCCGCGCCGATCAGGCGGGCCGCGACTGCGCCGTTGTCGCGCTCCGCGGCGACCCGCGCGATTCCGACCAGCGGCAGCACGAGGTACCAGCGGTCGCCGCCCGCCAGGCACATCTCGATGCTTTCGAGGTGGAGCGCGAGCGCCTGGTCGAGCGCGCCGCGCTCGGCGGCGACGTTGCCGAGATTGTGCAGGCTCAACGCCGTTGCCCGGGGATAGTCGATCTGTCGCCCGAGCTCCAGCGACTCCGTGAAGAACGCTTCGGCGTCAGCGAGCTTCCCCTGCGCGAACGCCGCGCGGCCGAGCTCGTTGAGCGAGCTTGCCTCGCCGGAGCGATGGCCGCGTGCGCGGAACCGGCGCAATCCCTCGTTGAAGGCGCGCTCGGTATCGCCCCACGCCGAGCGCACGTGCAGGATCAGGCCGAGCAGGTACCACGACTCGGCGACGAGCAGGTGATCGCCCGCGGCCTCGCCGAGCGCGATCGCCTCCCGGGCGGCCGCCTCGGCCGGCTCGTAGTCGCCCAGCGATTGCAGCACCATGCCATGGGCGAGCAGCGCGCGCGGGCGATGCGGGCTCGTGGCGCTCGCTGGCAGCGCGAGCATCGCCTCGATCCACTCCCGCCCCTTGGTGGCGGAGCCGCGCAGGAACATGAACAGCCACAGCGAGCCGCACAGGCGCAGGCCGTCGTCGGCGTTCCGGGTCGCGAGGGTGTGCGTCACCGCCGCTTCGATGTTCGGATACTCGATCTGGAGGCACTCGAACCAGCTTCGATGACCCGGCCCGGCCAGGTGAGCGCCGGCCATCTCGACGTAGCCGGCGAAGAAGGCGGCGTGACGGTCCCGGATCGCGTCGAGCGCGCCGCGCTCGGCGAGCTGGCCCAACCCGAACTCGCGGATCGTATCGAGCATGGTGAAACGCGGCGACCCATCCGGACCCCTGCCTCGGAAGAGCAGGCTGCTCGCCACCAGCGCGCCGATATCGTCCAGCAGCGTGGTGGAGCAGGCGTCGTCGGCCACGGCGCCGGCGGCGTCGAGCGTGAAGCTGCCGGGAAACACCGCCAACCGGGAAAAGAGCGTCCGGACGTCGCCGGGCAGGAGATCGTGGCTCCAGGCGATCGCGTTGCGCATGGTGCGCAGCCGCTCGGGCACGTCGCGGGTGGTGCTGGTGAGGATGTCGAGGCGCTGGTCCAGCCGGTCGAGCAGCGCCGGCAGGGTGAGCACGCGCAGGCGGGCGGCGGCGAGCTCGATCGCGAGCGGCAGGCCGTCCAGGCGGCGGCAGATTTCCGCGACGATGCGCGCGTTGTCGCCATCGATGTCCAGCCGGGGGTTCACCGCTCGCGCGCGCTGCATGAACAGCTCGATCGCCTCCGGCATGGCCTCGTCCGCCGATTGCTCTCCCGCCTCGGGCCCGAGCGCCAGCGGCGGTACCGGCCAGGCATGCTCCCCGTAGACATCGAGCGTCGTGCGGCTGGTGACGAGCGCGGTCACGTTGGGGCAGGCCGCCAGCAGCGCGCTGAGCTGGGGCGCGGCGGTCACGATTTGCTCGAAATTGTCCAGCACCAGCAGCATCCGCCGGCGCGACAGCCACGGGTAGAGGCGTTCGGCGACCGGGCCTCGGCCCGGCTCCGGCACGCCCAGCGCCTGGGCGATCTCGGGCAGCAGGTGGTCGGGATCGCGGCTCGCGGAAAGGAAGAGGACCGCCACGCCGTCGGCGAACTCCGGTTCGAGCTCGTCGGCGATTTCGAGGGCGATGCGCGTCTTGCCGATGCCGCCGGGGCCGGTCAGCGTCAGCAGGCGCACCTCAGGCTGGCGGACCAGCGCGGCGATCGCCTTCCGCTCGCGCTCCCGGCCGACGAACGACGCCAGCCGGACCGGCCGGTGCCACGGCTGCGGCGTGTCGCCATCCGGCGGGCGCCGCAGCGGAATCGGTGACTGCCGCGCTCGTTTCGGAGCCGAAGCGTCGCTCACGTGTGCCCCCAACCTGCTACGCGTCGTCTCGGTCGTGGCCTCAGGCTACCCGAATTCCGGCGCCCGATCCAACACCGGCGTGCGCGAGCGGTGCGGACTATCCCTTGATCGCGCCGGTGAGGACGCCGCGCGTGAAGTATTTCTGCAGGAAAGGGTAGACGATCAGGATCGGCACCGTCGCCACCACCACGATCGCCATTTGCAGCGTGCGCGCCGGCGGCAGCGGCTGGTTCGAGGGCACGTCGGCCGCGTTGGCGATGTCGGTCCCCTGTAGCACGTACTGGCGCAGCACGAGCTGGATCGGCCACTTGGTCGCGTCCTGCAGGTAGAGCACGCCGTTGAACCAACTGTTCCAGATGCCGACCGCGTAGAAGAGGGCGACCACCGCCAGCACCGCCTTCGACAGCGGCAGCGCGATGTTCCAGAAGATGTGCCACTCGCTGGCGCCGTCGATGCGGGCCGAGTCGATCAGGTCCTGCGGCAGGTTCATGAAGAACTGTCGCACGATCACCAGGTTGAACGAGCTGATCAGCCCCGGCAGGATCATCGACTGATACGTGTTGAGCAGCCCCAGCTCCTTGATCACCAGGTACATCGGGATCATGCCCGGCGCGATCAGCAGCGCGCCCAGCACGACGAAGAGGATGAAGCGCGACCCCGGCACGCCGGGCCGCGACAGCCCCCACGCCATCGTCACCGTGAAGATCATCTGCGCCAGCGTGCCGAACAGCGTCAGGCCGATGCTGATCTGGAGCGCCCGGACGACGATGCCGCCGCTGAAAATCGCCTCGTAGGCGGCCAGTGTCGGGTTGCGCGGGAAGAGGATCAGCCCGCCGCCCAGCACGTCCTTGTAGGAGGAGAACGAAACCGCGAAGACGTGCAGGAACGGCGCGACCATGATGATGACGATGAACGCGAGCGTGATCGACTTCAGCGCCGTGATCCAGAACGGCGGCTTCTCCATCCACGGCGGGCGGCCACCCGGCCGGCGCGTTCCCTGCACGGCGGCCGCGTCGGCGACGAGATCCTCGTAGTCGCGGCTGGCGGTGGTGTCGACGCTCGCCATCAGAAAATCCCCTCGTCGAAGAACTTCTTCGCCAGCCAGTTGGAGGCGAAGATCATCATCGCGCCGAACACCGCGCGCACCATGCCGACGGCGGCGGCGAAGCTCCAGTCGCCGCCCTGGATGCCGCGGAAGT
>JAEVYR010000247.1 GCA_023392645.1 Chloroflexota bacterium
ATCCCGCTCTTCAATCGCTCGTTCCGGACATGGGCGAGCCATGGGGCCTACCTGAACGTCCCGTTCCAGCAGGACATGCGCGAGCTGGGCAGCCCGGCCGTCGCGTTCATCGGCGCGCCGCTCGACACCGGCTCCACCTTCCGGCCCGGCACCCGGTTCGGACCGCTGGGCATCCGCACCGCGTCGGCGCTGTCGTCCGGCTACAACCTCGAGTGGGGGGTCGATCTCTACGAATCGCTCGACATGGTCGACGTCGGCGACATCAACGTGATTCCGGCGAACATTGAAAAGAGCTTCGACCAGATCGACAAGGCGGTCGCCTACCTGCACGAGCACGCGGTATTCCCGGTCGTGCTCGGTGGCGACCACTCGATCGGCTATCCGGACATCCGGGCGATGGCGCCGTATATCGACGGCAACATCGGCATCATTCACTTCGATCGACACAGCGATATCAGCGAGTACAACCTCGACGAGCGCATGCACGGCACGCCGTTCTTTCACGCGACGAACATCCCGAACGCGCCGGCCAGCAACCTGGTGCAGATCGGCATCGGCGGGTGGCTCGGCAACCGAAACGGCGTCAAGGTTTCGCGCGAACGGCAGGCGTCGTGCATCACCCTGACGGACATCGACCGCTACGGGCTCGAGCGGACCTGCGAGCTGGCGCTGGAGCTGGCCTGGAAGGACGCGAAGGCCGTCTTCCTGTCGTTCGACATCGACTCGATCGACCCGGCGTTCGCGCCCGGCACCGGCACGCCGGAGGCGGGTGGGTTGCTGCCGCGCGAGGCGCTGGCGATGCTCCGGCTGCTCTGTCGGGAGGGGATCGCGGGGATGGAGGTCGTCGAGGTCTCGCCGCCGTACGACCACGCCGACGTCACGTCGTTGCTGGCCTCGCGAATCATCAACGACGTTCTCGGCATCCTTGTTTCCGAGGGCAAGCTCGGCCGCCCGCCCCGTGAGGAGCCGGAGACCGAGCCCGCGAGTTCCGACGTGTAAATTCACGAATGTCGGCGACGGATACGGGGCAGATTGCGGGAAGCATGGCCGATCCTCCGCCTCATGGAGACTCGGTGTTCTTGGCAACCCAAGGCACGTTGCGTCGGGATGCCCGACGGTGTCATGATTCGCGGCATGATCGACTCCGGCGACACGCAGCCGCTGCCTTCCCTCCACCCACCGCTGTCGTCCGCGCAGACGCTCGCCATGCCGCGACCGGCCGGGCGGGCGCGCTCCCGGCGCCGGCGGGCCCTGAGATGGACCACCGCCATCCTGCTGACCACCCTCGTGCTCGCCAGCGGTGTCATTATGGGCACCGCCGCGCTGGTGATCATCCAGGCGCGCACCGACGAAGCGCGGCCGGTGGACGCGATCGTGGTGATGGGTGCCGCGCAGTACAACGGGAGACCCTCGCCGGTGTTCGAAGCCCGGCTGGAGCATGCGCTCATGCTCTATGAGGAGGGGATCGCACCGGCCATCGTCGTCACGGGCGGCAAGCAGCCGGGAGACGCCTACACGGAGGCCGAAACGGCGCGGCAGTGGTTCATCGACCGCGGCGTGCCGGCCGAGGCGATTCTGCTGGAGAACGAGGGCCGGTCGACACGGGCGAGCATCGACGCGATTCCCGACGTGTTGCCGCCCCACGGGACCAGTGTGCTGGTGGTCAGCGACGGGTTCCACCTGTTCCGGAGTGAGCTGATGTTGCGCGATCTGGGCTACGAGGCCTTCAGCTCGCCGGCGCCCGACAGCCCGATCCGTCCGTGGTCGGGCACGGAGCTGGCCTACGTCGTCCGCGAGACCGGCGGCGTTCTCGCATTCCTGCCGGAGATGTGGTTCGGATAGCACGAGGAAGGGCCGGCACCATGCCGGCCCTTCCTCGTGGATCTATCGTCTTGATCCGGTGCCGGAAGGGGGATTCGAACCCCCACGGGGTTGCCCCCGGCGGATTTTGAGTCCGCTGCGTCTGCCATTCCGCCACTCCGGCCGGTTCGGTGGTGAAGTGTACCGCAGCGCCCCCGCGATGTCGCGGTATCATGTGGTGTCGAGCACGCTCGGCGGCTCGCGCTCACGTCAGGGGTTCAAGGCAGTCATCGTGTACGTCATCGATGAAATGACAGTTGGCGATATCGATGAGGTCAGCGCGGTCGAAACGCGCAGCTTCCCATCGGCCTGGCCGATTTCTGCCTATCGCCGCGAGCTTCGCAACCGCCGCCAGAGCTTTTACGTCGTGCTGCGTGACGATCCCACCATCACCGCCGTCACCACGACCCCGCGTCACGTGCCGGAGGAGGAGGGGGACAGCGGCCGGATTCCCTTCTTGCCGTTCCTGCGTCGTGGCGGCGTGCCGCCCAAGCTCCCGATTCTCGGGTTCGCCGGCATGTGGGTGCTGCTCGACGAGGCGCACGTCACCACCATCGCCGTCGATCCAGACCGGCAAGGCCACGGGCTGGGCGAGTTCCTGTTCGTCACGCTGATGGACGAGGCGATCCAGCGGGGCGCGACGTGGGTGACGCTCGAAGTGCGCATCACCAACCACACCGCGCAAGCGCTTTACCGCAAGTACGGTTTCAGCGTGCAGGGACGCCGCCCGCGCTATTACAGCGACAACAACGAGGACGCGTACATCATGTGGTCGGAGTCGCTGCGCGATCCCGGATACCGGCAACGCCTCCAGGAGTTGCGGCGCTCCGTGCTGGCCCGTCTCGGCGGAGTCGGCCTGGAGCTGGCCGAATGACAGCCTCGGTGATCCTCGGCATCGAGACGTCCTGCGACGAGACCGCGGCGGCGGTGGTCGTCGGCGGGCGCGGCGTTCGGTCGAATGTGGTCTCCTCACAGATCGCGTTGCACCGCGCCCACGGCGGCGTCGTGCCCGAGCTTGCCGCGCGCGGCCAGATCACCGCCATCGCGCCGGTCGTCGAAGCCGCGCTCGCGGAGGCGGGGGTAGGACCCGAGGATCTCGACGCCGTCGCCGTGACGCAGGGGCCGGGCCTGGCCGGTTCGCTGCTGGTCGGCGTCAACACCGCCAAGGCGCTGGCGCTGGCATGGCGCCGGCCGCTGATCCCCGTCAACCATCTCGAAGCGCACGTCTACGCGAGCTGGCTCGACCAGCCGGATCGCAATGCCGCCGCGCCGGCGTTCCCGAGCGTGGCGCTGCTCGTTTCCGGCGGGCACACGGCGCTGATCCTGATGGAGAGCCATGCGCGGGGCCGGCTCCTCGGGCAGACGATCGACGACGCGGCCGGCGAGGCGTTCGACAAGGGCGCGCGGTTGCTCGGGCTTGGCTATCCCGGAGGACCGGCGATCCAGCGGGTAGCGGCGGGCGGCGACGCGACGGCGGTGCCGTTGCCGCGCGCGTGGCTCGACAAGTCGCTCGATTTCAGTTTCTCGGGGCTGAAGACCTCGCTGCTGCGGCACGCGCAGGCATGGCGCCTGCCCGACGAGCCGCGCGAACTTCCGCCCGGGACGGTATTCCCGCCTCATCAGCCGCCGCGTTTCCGGGATGGGTTCCCGGTCGCCGATTTCGCCGCGTCGTTCCAGGACGCGATCATCGACGTGCTCGCGACCAAGGCGGTGTGGGCGCTGGAGAGAACAGGCGCGCGGTCGCTGGTGATCGCAGGCGGGGTGGCGGCCAACCGGCCGCTGCGCGAGCGGCTGGCGAAGATGGTCGCCGAGCGGTTCGGCGCGGACGGGCCGACGGTATCGTGGCCGGATTTCTCGTACTGCACCGACAATGCCGCGATGATCGCCGGACTGGCGGCGCATCGGGAGCCGCTGACCGGCGACGCGGCGTTGACGCTCGATGCCTATCCGAACCTCGCGTTCGGGGAGACGCGCTCGCGCTCGTAGCGCCGCCCCGGTGGCGGGGGTTCGCCGCGCGCCG
>JAEVYR010000273.1 GCA_023392645.1 Chloroflexota bacterium
GGGTACGACTCCCGATCGTCCAGGACTGGGACGATCAACTCGAGGATTGACACAGCAATTGCCGTCGGTCGGCTGCACGGGGAAACGTGAGCGGATGCTCCCCGCAGCGACCGGCGTCAGTACCACCCGCCGCTCCATCGGGCGCCAGGGTCGGGTCGGTCGGTGCCATACCCCGAGCGCCGCCCTGGCTCCCCTGGAGCGGCGAGTTCGTCCGCTCAGCGCTGCCTGGTGTCGTCGGCAAGCGCGATCGGAGTCGCCGTAGGTCCGACGATCGCGGCTACGAATGCTGCCGCGATCTTCGCGTAGCCGGTATCGTTCGGATGCAGGCAGTCGGTGCCTCCGATGAGGTCACCAGCGTCAATCTGACCGAACATCTCCACAACTACCGCGTCCACCTCACCGGCGACCTGACGAATCAGGTCGTTGAGCCCAGGTGTGCCATCCGGCGCGCCCTCGAGCACAAGGTTACCGGCCGCGGCGGTGTCCTTCCGGTCGCAGGCGATCAGCGAGTTGAAGTAGGTCATCACGGCAATCGTCGTGTCCGGACCGCCTGCCTGACGGAGCTGCCCCAGCGCCACGGTGAGGTTTTCGCCGAAGGTGGTGAACGTCGTCTCGATCGCCTGGAGGCATTCGGGACCCAAACCGGTTGCGCAGACGTCACGCAGCGGCTTGTAGACGTCGTTGCCGCCAATGTCGATCGTGATCACCGTGACGTCATTGGCAGGATCATCGTCACCGTTTCGAGCGGCAATGATCTCCGTGGCTGCTGGCACCTGGTTGTCGAGCAGCTCCTGCGATGTGGCACCGTCCTCGGCCAGGTTGACAAGCTGCAGGTTGTTGCAGGGGACCGACGCGCCGTCGGGGCACCCGGGTCCCTGCTTGAGGCTCTCGTGGAGCAGCGGCACGTATGCGGTTGAGGCGCGGTCGGAGGCGCCCTTCCCATAGGCGAGCGAGTCGCCGAGGGCGAGATAGATCGGTGAATCAGCGTCAAGCGTCGCAGGCGAGGCCATCGGCGTGGTGGGCTGGGCCATCGCGACACCAGAGATCAGCATCGCCAGGGCGACGCTCAGCAGGGTAACGATTGCCGGCGAGGAAGTCGATGCGATGCGCATAGTGTCTATTCCTTTCATCAAGAGTGGGGCACGCATCACCGTCGCTCACGGTCCGCGCCGGTCGGGCCAGGCGTCTCGGCACTGACGGCGCGGACCATGAGACAGGAGCGGGGAGGATTCGGTCGGACACGCGCACTCGCGTGTCCGGCCTGCTCGTTACGAGGCGAGGGTGAAGAGGTAGATTTCAACCTCCACCTCGTCATCACCAATCTCCATCGTCGCTTCGTCCTCGTCGAGCAACGCCACGCCGGCCCAGCTCGACCCGTCCACCGGGAGCAGCGCCACGGTCAGGTGGTCGCGATCGTCTACGCCACCGATATCGCCACAGGCGACGACGGTGTCACCCTGATGGATCGCCAGAGCGTAGGGGCCTTTGTCGAGGAGCGTTTCGTAGTCGGTGCCATCGACTTCGCTGTCGAGAACCATGATGGGACTCGCTGGCGCAACACCGCGCACCTCGGCGTCTGGCTCCTTTTCCTGGGCGGTTCGGAACTGCCCGACGTCATATGCTCCGCTGCCGAGATTGGCGCAGGTGCCCTGATGGATGCTGGCGGTCAGTGGTCCGCCAGGGCCAGGTGTCGCGTCCTGAGCGCTCGCGGCAACCGGGCCAATCAGGCCGAGCGCGAACAGCAGCACGAAGACAGCGCGCGTGAGCATTCGGAGGTTGTT
The DNA here is from genome assembly GCA_023392645.1 of Chloroflexota bacterium. Lineage (GTDB taxonomy): Bacteria > Chloroflexota > Chloroflexia > Thermomicrobiales > UBA6265 > JACCVC01. The sequence goes on from JAEVYR010000273.1 coordinate 1,782, forward strand.
CATCACAGAGTCTCCTGTCGTCAGGGAGTGCTTGGTGAGAGCGGACGATCAGGAAGGTTTGACCAGTCCAGTACGGGGGCGGCCCACGGGCCGGTACAGCCCGCTGCGTCCGTCCGCGGGCGGTGGCGATTCGTGCTGTTGGCGTCATCGTTCTGCCTCCCCTTTGGACGCGCTGGCTTCGTTGCGTCCTGGCAGCATGCCGGTTGGTGGTAGTGATCCCATTTCCCAGTATGGGAATTCCCGCCTCGCACGGAACCGGTTCCGGGCATCCCGGGGAAACTCGCCACGAAACTGCCACGACGGCTTCGCGAAATGAGTCATACCTGCCACGCGGACTGGACATGATGGGGTCATCGGGGATACCGCCGGGTGATCCCTCGTGAAAGGATTCCCGCGATGCGCACGTCACTCACCCTGAGGCTTGGCCTCGCTGCCGCGACTGCGACTGCCGCCCACGCCAGTGCTCGCCACCTCGGTCGGAGCTGGGGCGCGACCGCCGCCGAGGCCGCGATGCCGCTGCCCGGCGACGACCTCGTTCCACATCCCGACAGCCAGGCAACGATGGCCATCACCATCGATGCGCCGCCCGAAGCCGTCTGGCCGTGGCTGGTGCAGATGGGGGTCGATCGCGCCGGATTGTACACGCACACCTGGGTCGAAAACGGCCTGCTGCGTCTGGGTATCCGAAACGCCGATGCGATCCGGCCGGACTGGCAGAATCTCAAGGCCGGCGATCACATCTGGTTCGTGCCGGAGGCGTATCCCGCCCCGCAATACGGGCCGCGCGTCGTCACGATCGACCCGCCCCACACGCTCGTCTGCGCGCTGGGGGACGATCCCGACGCGCTCGTCGGCACCTGGCAATTCGTTCTCACCGGCGGCGATGTCACCCGCCTGTTGTTCCGCAGCCGCGCGGCGCATACCCGTCTCGCCGGGTTGAAGATCATGGATGCCGTGCTCGAGCCAGGGTACCTCTACATGGATATCGGGATGCTGCATGGCATCGCCGCGCGCGCCGCCGTCGACCCGCAGTCCCTGCCATCCGTCGCCGAACCACCCGTTCGCACGCCGGCCGGCACGCCGCTGAAAGCGCTGGTCGCGGTGGCCAGTCCTCAAGGCTCGACCACCCAGGTCGGTCGCGCCATCGCCACCGAGCTGCGCCAGGCCGGCATCGCTGCCGACCTGCGCGACGTTCGCGAAGTGGCGAGCATCGACGAATACGATGCGGTTGTGGTCGGCAGCGCGATCCACTCTCATCACTGGATGCGAACCGCGCAGTCCCTGGTCGAGCGACACCGCGAGATCCTGAAGCTCAGGCCGACCTGGCTGTTCAGCAGCGGCATGCTGGCGGTCGACACCCAATCGTCGTGGCCAAACGCATACCCGCGCGGGATGGCGGAGCTTGCCCTCAGCGTGAATGCGCGCGAGCACCGGATCTTCGCCGGCCGCCGAGCCATGCCAGAGCCCAAGCCGTTGTGGGCGCTCTTCGGGCGGCTTGCGGTGTGGGTGGCCAGCCGCACCGAGCCCGTCCCAGAGGGGTACACGCTGACCGCTGGCGACTTCCGCGACTGGCCGGCGATCCATGCCTGGGGGCGGAGGATCGCGGACACCATCCGGGAAGAAGCGAATCGGGCTGCTGCCGCCAGAGCGTCGGCGTGAGCGTCCGCGTCATCATCGAGCGCTCGGCCGCGGCAGGGGGTGCGGCGGGCGATCGTCCTGGCAGTCAAGCAAAGTGTCGATATTGGCACGATGTTGCCACATCGTGCACGGCAGATGAGGCGCGCCCGATGCGAATCGGGGCATAGGGTAGCGACGGACAAGGCCACCGCCCTTGACTATGTCGACCGGAAAGGACGCCATCATGGCCGCACCCGTGCACACCCGCCGAATACTCGTCCCGCTCGATGGCTCGGATCTCGCCACGATCGCGATCCCCTGGGCCCGTGCTCTCGCGACGCCGGAGACGGAGGTCGTCCTCTTCCGTGCAGTGCCGGAGCTCGCCCCGATGACGGAGCTTGCCGGCGCGCGAGAGTATCCGGCTACCCGGGTCTTCGCACACCGGCTGCGGGATGCCGATGACTACCTCGCAGATGTCAAAACGGCTCTGCATGGCGTCCTGCCACATGTCGCCACCGCCACTGGAGCGGGGGAGGCGCCCGACACGATTCTCGACGCGGCGGAGGCACAGGGCGTGGACCTGATCGTCATGGCCACGCACGGGCGCGGCTTCACCGGAAGGGTGGTGATCGGCAGCGTCGCCGACCGGGTTGCCCGAGCGTCGACCGTGCCCGTGCTGCTCGTGCATCCGGCGCGAGGCGCAGGTGCCGCCCATGTCGACGACCCCGTGCGTGTGTCTCGCATCGTCGTCCCGCTTGACGGTTCTGAGCGTGCCAGGGGAGCGCTCTCGATCGCGGAGGCGCTCGCGCGTCAGATCGCGGCGCCGATCCACCTCATCCGCGCGCTGCCGACCGCCGAGGAAATTGCGTCGCAGCGCGATTCGCACGACGACATGTACTACGCGGAGCAAGCTGCGGCGATCACCGACGCGCTGGCGGAGGAAGCGCACAAACTGAGCTCCGGGGGCCTCACGGTGACCGGCGAGACTGTCGTCGGCGAGCCCGGGCAAAGCATCATCGGGGCCACTCGCAAAGACGATTTGATCGTCATGACGAGCCATGGCACAGGTGGCGTGCGCCGCTGGCTGTTGGGCAGCGTGGCCGAGCGCCTGCTCCGCTCGGGCGCCGCGCCGGTGCTGCTGGTTCCCGTTCCCGAGCGCCGGCGCCTGGTCGAGGCGGCGAGGTGATTCGCCTTGCACGTGCGGGTCTGCTCGACCTGCGAGCGAAGCCAGCTACGCGATTGGGTCGAACAGCGGCGTCCAGTCCGAGATTGCGAGCTTGATATGGCGACGGTACCGTACCTGCATCTTCAACGACTCCATCGTCCGACAATGGCAACGGCCACCCTGACGCTCGCCGTCCTGACCCTGTTGTTGTTCGTCGACGCCCTGGTTCGTCACCCCGGATCGTTTGACTACCGGATGTTGAACGCAATTCAGGCGATCGATGTGCCCGGTCTGGAGCCTGTGCTGCGCACGGTGAGCCGGTTCACCAGTTCCCCCTGGGCAATCTATATGTGGATCGCGGTATTCATCGCGCTCCTTTCGGCGAAATGGTGGGCTACCGCCGGGGCGGTCCTGCTGGTGCCGGCGGGCGTGGGAATCAACAACATCGTCGTCAGCGGCATGATGATCCAGCAGCCGCGCCCCGAAGCCGACCATCTCCACCGTCTCGTCGGCGAGACATCCGCGACGTCGTTCCCCAGCGGCCATGTCGTCGGGGCAGTGCTGCTGTACGGCATCGTCTTCGTGGCCGCGCGGCGACTCCGACAGCCCGGGCCTCGGCTCCTTGTCGAGGTTGTGGCTGTCGCTGTTGTGGCGATCGTCGGGCTGGCCCGTCTCTGGATGGGCACGCACTGGGTCACGGATGTGCTGGCCGCATATACCTTCGGCGGCGCGCTCCTGCTTCCGCTGATTGTCATGGAACGAGAGTGGGCGAAGAACCTGAATGGCCTGCCGCTCAGCGATGCAATCACGACGGTCAGGCGTCTCGTGCATGACTATGAGGCGCAGGCGGAGACCTGGATTCGCGACGGTATCACGACCTGGAGAGAAGAGGGTCGGCTTTCGGCAGCGGATGCGGCGCGACTGGAGGGCGAACTCAACCTCGCCGAAGTCCGGGCGATCATGCCGCATCTCGCTGCCCATGTGGCGATCGGGGTGGCATTGCCGTTTCCCATCAGCAGCGCCGTCCGTATCGGCTACACGCTCAGTAACCTGGCGGTTTCGACAGGCCGTTTCGTCGCTGGTCGCGTCGATCGCCGGCGATGGCGGCGCGACTTGAGCATTCACTCGCCGATCATCATGGTGGTCGCCATTCCGCCGATCATCGGCGAGCTGTCCTACCTGGTCTCGGGACCGATCCGGTCTCACCGGCTACTTGTGCGGGTGGCGCTCGATCGCGCGCTGGTGAAGACCCCAGGACGGCTGTATCAGCGCACCGGCATGCGCTCGGCCATTGTCCCTGCGTTGCCGGTACACGTTCCGCACAGGTCCATCGAGGTGCCGCTCTTTGCGAACCGCGACCGGCCCGTGCGGGCGTTGATGCTCACGGCAGCCGGGCTTCTCGCGCTCGACGTGGGATCGGAAGTGATTGACGACCTGCTGCATCCGTCCTGGCTGGTCTGGACCCCTGCGAAACGAATACTGGATCTCAATGCCGAGGCTTCGTTCGGAAGCTGGTTCTCGGTGGCGGCATTGTTCACCTGCGCGCTACTGCTCTCTGTGATTGCCTGGGCAGCACGGCAGAACGGTGACAGGTTCGCTCGCCACTGGTGGGGCCTCGCCCTCATCGCTCTGGCGCTCTCTGTCGACGAGCAGGCCGAGGTCCATGATCCCGGTATCGGCACGCAGTTGCGGGATCGACTCTCGCTCAATGGAGTCTTCTATTTCGGCTGGGTCATCTTCGGCCTGGTATCCGTCCTGGTCGTCGCGCTCATCTATCGCCGGTTCATCCTTGCCCTGCCTCCCGACATCCGCTTCCGCTTTGCGGTCGCCGCGGCACTGTACGTTGGCGGCGAGCTCGGGTTCGAAATGATTAACGGCTGGTGGGCGGACCGCGCCGGACGCACCAACCTGACCTACGATTTGCTCACGTCTGCCGAGGAATTCCTCAGCATGCTCGGGATCGTGGTGGCGATCAGCGCGCTCATCGCGTACCTCGGAAGCCATGTGGGCACGGTGCGGTTTCCTGCAGGCGTTGGTCTGGCACCGCCGCCCGAAGCAGAAAGAGCTGACCATGATGCCGCCGCTCGAGCACCGGAGTCAGCGGCGGCCGGACCAGTCGGAGCAATTCGTGACGATGGCTGGGCTGCCGTGCGGCCCGCACCGCGGGTGACGAACGGCCGCGCCCAGGCGCGCAAGGGCTTCTGACATGGCCGGGCTCGCTGGTCTCGTCAGCCCGCTGCGCCGAACGCACGTGGCTGATGTGAGCCCCGGTAGTGGCTTACCCTGGTGGGCGCTCCCCATCAGTGACACGATGCAGGCTATCGGTAGCTCGCCTGACGGACTCAGCGCAAGCGAGGCCGCGCGGAGGCTCCGCTCGGCACACGCGATGCAGCCGCATCGGCAGCGATCGGACGTCCGCGCCCTTCTGAGGCAGTTCACGAACCCGATCACGCTCATCCTCATCGCCGCCACCATACTCTCGGCAATCCTCGGTGACGTCGTCGAAGCCACGATCATCCTCGTGATCGTGCTTCTCAGCGGATCGCTCGGGTATTACCAGGAACACACGGCCTCGCGCGCGGTCGCGGATTTGCTTGCCACCGTGGAGACGACGGTCACCGTTCGGCGCGAGGCGCGAAATATCGACATCCCCGCTGCCGATGTCGTCAGCGGCGACATCGTCGTCCTGGAAACCGGCGACACAGTTCCGGGAGATTGCCTCTTGCTCGATACGCTCGACCTGCTGGTGAATGAAGCGTCGCTCACCGGCGAGAGCTATCCCGTTGAAAAGGTGCCCGGCCCCGTGCGGGCGGAAGCACCGGTCTCGCAACGCACCAACAGCGTGTTCATGGGCACGTACGTCGTGCGCGGAGGCGGCCCCGTACTGGTGGTTGCCACGGGTGCGCAGACGGTGTTCGGGAGCATTGCCGCCGAGCTCGAGCAAGCGTTGCCGGCGACGCAATTCGAGCGGGGCATGGCGGCCTTCGGCAGATTGCTGTTGTGGGTCATGCTCATCCTCGTCGCTGCGATCCTTGTCGTCAACATCGCGTTTGCACGGCCGCTCCTGGAATCGGTCTTGTTCGCCCTGGCGCTTGCGGTGGGCATCACCCCGCAGCTGTTGCCGGCGATCGTCACTGCCAGCCTCTCCTACAGCGCGCGAAAAATGGCGAAAGCCAAAGTCATCGTCAAGCGCCTGAGCGCGATCGAGGATTTCGGTGGGATGAACGTCCTCTGCACGGACAAGACCGGCACGCTTACGGAAGGCACGGTTCGACTCGATCGCGTCCTGAACGCCTCCGGCGAGCCGGACGCCACCGTCTTGGAAGCTGCGTATCTCAACGCCTGCTATCACACGGGCTATGACAATCCGATCGACGACGCGATCCTGTCATCCAGCGATGTCTCGACGGCAACGACTCGGCGCCTGGATGAGGCTCCATACGACTTCGAGCGCAAGCGGCTGAGCGTGCTCGTCGATATTGGTGGTACGCCAACGATGTTGACGAAGGGGGCCGTCGATTCGGTTCTTGCGGTCTGCACCGCTGTACGATGTGGCGATGGCCACAACGTTCACATATCCGAGCGAGAAGCCGAGCTTCGAAGTCGGTTTGCGGAGCTCAGCCGAAGTGGCTTGCGCGTCCTCGGGGTCGCCCGGCGGGACAATATCGACCGCCAAACGCTGGACGAGGCTGACGAGGCCGGTATGACGTTTTTGGGCTTCGCCTGCTTTTCCGACCCGCCCAAGGCGGGTGTGGGGGAGGTCCTGCGCGACCTGGCGTCCGCGGGAATTTCGCTGCGGCTGGTGACCGGCGACAATCGATTCGCGGCGCGGCACGTCGCTGAAGCGGTCGGCATGGATGCCGGGAGAATCCTCACCGGGGATGACCTCCGCGTGCTCCCACCGGATGCTCTGGTCGAGCGTGCGCGGGATGTCACGGTGTTCGCCGAGATTGAGCCGTCTCAAAAAGACCAGCTGGTGAGGGCACTCCGGCAAGGCGGCAATGACGTCGGATTCCTGGGGGACGGTATCAACGACGCTCCAGCGCTGCGCGCGGCGGACGTTGGCATCTCGGTCGACACGGCCGTCAACGTCGCCCGGGACGCGGCGAGCGTGGTTCTGCTGCAAAAGGATCTCGTCGTCCTCACCGAGGGCGTGCGGCTTGGGCGGCGAACGTTCAGCAACACTCGCAAATACGTGTTCATCACCACCAGTGCAAGCTTTGGAAATGTGACAAGCATGGCAGCCACCACGCTCTTCCTGCCGTTTCTGCCGCTACTCCCTTTCCAGGTCCTGCTGCTCAATTTCCTCACCGACCTGCCAGCGATGACGATCGCCGCCGATGCGGTGGACCCTGAGGAAATAGAGCAACCCGGTGGATGGGACATCGGTTTCGTGCGTCACTTCATGTTGGTGTTCGGGCTGTTGAGCAGCGTTTTCGATCTCCTCACCTTCGGCGCGCTTCGCTTCGTCTTCACCGCAGGGCCGGAAGTGTTTCGAGCCGGCTGGTTCCTGGAATCGGTCGGCACCGAACTGACCGTGATGCTCGTGCTGCGCACGCGCCGGCCGTTCTTTCGCAGCAAGCCCGGTCGCGGGTTGACCGCCAGCACGATTGCCCTGGCCGCCTTCACCCTCGCGCTGCTGTTGGGTCCGCTGGGGCCGACGCTCGGGTTCGCTTCCTTGTCGCTACCTCTCCTTGCTGCAATCGGGGCGATTCTTGCAGGTTACGTGATAGCCACCGAGGCGACGAAGCGGTGGTTCTACACACATGCTGGCCCGCCACATCCCGGCCGGCTGCAAGGCATGACACGGCTGTTGCCTCTTCGAGTGATCCGGCGCAGGCACTGAGACAAGAGGTGCAAGCGCGCCCTGACAAGCAGTCGCGCAGGTGGCGTCGAGGTGATCAGTTGAGCGTGGCTCTGCGTGAAGCTACCAGGAGGTCCATCCGCCGTCGACGTAGAGAATCTCTCCGGTGACGTAGGAGGCTGCATCCGATGCCAGAAATACCACCGGCCCCTTCAGCTCCTCCAGGCGGCCGACCCGCTTCAGCGGGGTGCGCCGCTCAATCTCGCTTCGAATCTCCGGGGTTTCCAAACTACCGGCCGTCATGTTCGACGGGAAGTACCCCGGCCCGATCGCGTTGACCCGGATGCTATACGGCGCCCAGTGCACCGCCAGGTCACGGGTCAGGTTGACCACGCCGCCCTTGCTCGCGGCATAGGCGGTGGCCGGCGCCGGCTCCGACGCGCCGGCGCCGAGAATCGACGCGATGTTGATGATCGACCCGCCATTGCCAGCTTTGATCATTGCCTGGGCGGCGATCTTGGCGCAGAGGAAGACACCGGTGAGGTTGACGTCGATCACGCGCTGCCAATCCGACAGCTCGATGTCCTCAGGAGGGCCGACGGCGGCCACACCGGCGTTGTTGACAAGGATATCGAGCCGGCCCAGGACGGCAACCGTCTGATAGACCAGCCGGGCGACCGCCGCAGGGTCGGTCACGTCGGCCTCGACGGCACGTGCGTCATGTCCCTGATCACGAAGGCGTGTGGCGGTCGTTTCGACGGCGGGCAGATGACGGCCGGCGCACACCACCTGCGCTCCAGCCTCCGCCAGGGCCTCGGCAAAGACGACGCCGAGGCCGGATCCCGCTCCGGTCACGATGGCGACTCGGCCTGAAAGATCGAACAATTGCCGCACGGTAGCCATGGAGTGTCTCCTGTTCTCGCTCGCGTCCGATGCGCGGGCCGGCTAGGCGTGAGAGCTGGAGTGAACGGCAATCTCCTGTTTTGAGGCATCCAAGTATGCGCTCGGTTCAGCGGGAAGGCGGTCTTTGATCCGGGTTGCGGTACCGGCGCGGGAGGTTAGAATTCGGCGCTCCTCCGCTGGCACAAGGACCACTGGCGATACCGCGGAAGCGACCAGGTGTTCGGCAACACTGCCCATCGGCCAGTGCCGTACCCCGCCTTGACCATGGCTGGCCAGTACGATGATGTCGCCGGGTTCGAGTACTGACACGATCGACGGCACGGGCTCGCCGATAAGGAGCTCTACACTGGCGCCCACGCCCGCCCGGCGCACCCGTTCGGCCTCAAGGCGAAGATTGTCAGTCAGGGCACCGCAATAATCTTCATAGTATGCAGCGTCCCGCTTTGCCTGGGAGGTCGCGATGGGTGTCTGCACCGCGCTGGTCATGGCTGTGGACGCGTGGTCCCGGGAAGCGAAGAAATCCGCTTGGGTCGGAACGACGCGCAGCAAGTGGATCGTCGCGTTGAAGGTTCTCGCGAGTGCGATGGCAACCGGCAGCGCTGCGCGCGCGCATTTGGAGCCGTCAAGCGGCACCACCACTCGGTGGCACGCGGCGCAGTCATCGGCTTCGACGAAAGTCGTGTCGTTCGTGTCGGAGACCAGCATGACGGGAACCGTCGATGCCTGGACGACGCGGTTCGAGACACTTCCAAGCATGAGCTGACCCAACGTGCTGCGCCGGTGAGTCGGCATCAGGATCAGGTCGACCGCCTGTTCGTCGGCGATTCGCAGAATCTCGTCCGCGGGCATGCCGGCAGAAATCAGTATCGTGATGTGCGGAGTGACATCGCGCAGCATGCGTGCGACGGACCGAAGATAGGCTCGACGGTCGTCGATCTCCTTCCGGCGGGCGGTATCGTATCCGGGTATCGGCGCGAGCTCGATGATGGGCAACGGGTTGCTCACGACGCCAAGCAGCAGGATTTGGGATTCTACGGACGCCAGAGTGCGCAGGTGGGGGTAGATGCAGGCACCGAGATCGGAGCCATCCAGCGGAACGAGAATCCGGCGCGTGAATCGATTTGTTGACACGGCGACGCTCTCTTTCATGTCAGAGAGGATGAGCACCTCCCGTATCGACACGATAGCCGTCCTCCCGTTTCACGCATGCCGCATTCGGCGAGCCCTCCATGGCAACATCGTATCAATCCATCGAACGCCTGCGGGCACCGGCTCTGCCGGGACCCGGTGCTCTCTACCGCCTACGTGCTCCGGGTGGCCACTTCCATACCCGACAACCACCAGCCCGGCATGGCGCCGAGAACCCGCTCGTTGACGGAAAAACCCCGCGGAACCGGGACGCGGCCAGTGCCCATAGGCACCTGATGACGGGGCAGGTGAATGCCCTGGTACCGAGAGGTCACGCAGGGCGCCGTGTCGCCTGACTGCGACCGGAGCGACCCAGCTTCGACTGTCGCCCCTTGGATATTTCTCACAATCCGTAGTGCGACCACCGGCATGTACCGGCGATTGGCAGGGAACGACAGAGCCAGCACGAGGCTTCCTCTTGTCTGAGTCGAGTGGCGGACGTAGCCGGCTTCCACTTCACGGGGTTCTTGCTGTCAAAATCGGTGGGTCTCTCGCGCCAGTGGGCGACAACGACGACACGGTCATTGAATCCCACGAGATCAGGCGGGACCATCATCTCGTCCATCCCATGCTCCGCGGCGGGTGTGGACTTCTATTCGGTGACCCGCAACAGCGAAAGCGCGTTCGTGATCAAGAGCAGCAATACCGTGGGAGAGCACGTCACCATTCACCTTCCCATCATTCCCGGTTCGGCAACAATCCCGCGACGGGAATCCAGATCACGGCGCGCTCGTCACCGGCGATCCGAATTTCGCCCGCAACGATCCCCCGGTTGTTGATGTCTGCAGCGGTGCTGGGCAAGTCGAGCGTCGCCGGCACCATGCTTACCTCGACGCCATCTCGCCAAAGCACGGCCGCCGACCAGTCGTCCTCACTATCGAGACGGGTCGCCTCTCCAACGACGGTGCCATCGTCGTTCACCCCGGTCGGCCACCACGACTGCCCGGCGGGCGCGCTGATCTCGCGCCATCGCCCGTCCTCGAGCACGATGCCCAGTGGCTGTCCGTTAGGCGAGAGGGTGAAGCCGACCACCTCGCCCCGCGCGTTGACCGCGCTGGCCCAAAAGAAATCAATGGAGCTAGGTGTGAGCGACCGCGGCACGCCGTTTTCCCACAGTGCGGCCCGCGTTGCCTGCGGGATCGACGAGCCGCTGAGAACGAGGATCTGACCAGCGTCATTGATGTCAATGGCGACGCTCTCGGCGTCGCCCATCGTACCGAGAGCGACGATTTCTCCATCGTCCCAGACCACCGCATGCCGCACCTCGTCGGGTGTCTCTGCCCAGCCGGCGATTTGCCCGGCGTTGTTGATCGCGTTGGCGAAACCCTCGGGACCGCCGAGCGTGCCGAGATCTGTCGGCTTCCGTCCATCCCACCGTACGGGCCGGCTGTCACCGTCGGCGGTGTTGGCGTAACCGACTGCGACACCGCCGTCATTGATCGCCATCGCCGCGCCGTCGTGGCCATCAATCCCGTCCAGCACGATCAGCTCGCCGTCCCGCCACATCGCGGGCCGCTGGATGCCGCTGGACGCGTGTTCGACACTGCCGGCCACCGTCACGCTCAGGTTGATGTCGTAGGCATGGGCGTCGCCGCCGAGCGACGGCAGCGCCAGCATCGCCCACGGCTCCGCCACGTCACTGGTGGCAGGAAGCGTGGTGAGATCGTGGACCGGAATCCACCGCACCGGTTGCTCGCCGTCATCGAAGAAGGCGCTGCCGACGACGACG
>JAEVYR010000278.1 GCA_023392645.1 Chloroflexota bacterium
CTACAGATGTTTTTACCCGAATCCGGCGGCGCAACCCGCCGGACATCGCGCCGACGATCCAGAACGGCTCCTTGCCGGACGCGACCTCGTCCGGCAGCGGATTGTCGATCGGATCGTGCGAGAGGTCCTGCTCGCAGGCGAAGAAGCGGACCATCGGGCGCCGCTCCTTCGTCCGGTGGTCGCGAATCGTGCCCTTCAGCATCGGGTAGGTCGCCTCGATGGCGTCGACGATGCCGCGCGCCGTGACCGGCTCGGCGACGCCGTCGATCGTCACTTCGCGGCCGTCGACGCGCGCCAGCGTGCGCAGGTGAGCGGGAAGGATGACCCGAATCATGGCAGCGTCTGGACCTCCACCGACATCACCCGCGGCAGGTCGGAGACGATGGCGTTCCAGGTGTCGCCGCCGTCGGCCGAGCCATAGACCTGCCCGCCGGTGGTGCCGAAGTAGATGCCGCTCGACTCCAGCGAGTCGACGCCCATCGCGTCGCGCAGGATGTTGTGATAGCAGTTCTCCTGTGGCAGACCGTTCGTGAGCGCCTCCCACTCATTGCCGCCGGTGCGGCTGCGGTAGACACGCAGCTTGCCCTCGGGCGGGAAGTGCTCGCTGTCGCTCTTGATCGGCACGACGTAGACCGTCTCCGGCTCGTGCGCGTGAACGGCGATCGGGAAGCCGAAGTCGCTCGGCAGGTTGCCGCTGATCTCGTGCCAGTTCGCGCCGGCATCGTCGGTGCGCATCACGTCCCAGTGCTTTTGCATGAAGAGCGTGTCCGGCTTCGCGGGGTGCATCGCCATCTTGTGGACGCAGTGGCCGACCTCGGCGTCCGAATCCGGCAGCTCCCACGGCGAAACGAGGCCGTGGTTGATCGGTGTCCACGTCTTGCCACCGTCGTCGGTGCGGAACGACCCGGCCGCCGAGATCGCGACGTAGAGGCGATCGGCGTTGGTGGGGTTCTGGATGATGGTGTGGAGGCACATGCCGCCCGCGCCCGGCGCCCAGAGCTCGCCGGAGGGGTGCTCGCGCAGCCCCGAGAGCTCGTGCCATGTCGCGCCAGCGTCTGTCGACCTGAACAGCGCAGCGTCCTCGACGCCGGCGTAGACCGTATCGGCGTCGTGCAGCGACGGCGCGAGGTGCCAGACGCGCTTGAACTCCCACGGGTGCTGGGTGCCGTCGTACCACTGGTGGGTGCCGGGCACGCCGTCGTAGCAGAACTCGTTGCCGATCACCTCCCAGGTCTCGCCGCCGTCGTCGGAGCGATGCATCACCTGCCCGAACCAGTCGCTGGCCTGGGAGGCGTACAGCCGGTTGGGATCGAGCGCGGAGCCCTGGAGGTGATACATCTCGAGCCCGCCGAACTGCGGACCGGTGATCTTCCAGTCCTTTCGCGCCTCGTCGGAGGTGAGGATGAAAGCGCCTTTGCTGGTGCCTACGAGAACTCGTACGCCTGCCATGGATGTCGCTCCTTGCCGCATGTCGGATCGCCCGTCATCGAATGTACGTACGGATGGTACATCGTCGATTCGCGGGAGCGTTATCCGATCTTGCGGTCGATGTGCCCGACGGGCACACCAGCGGAGTGCGTGGTGTTCGTGGCGGCGGGTGACGGCGTTGCGAATCGTCGGTTTCGGGCCGGTCGTTTGCCGGCCCGTGACCGAAACGCGGTCCTACGCTTGCGGCTGGGATCGCTGCCGCAGTGCCTCTTCCCGCTCCTGCAGCTCCGGCGTGAACGCCTCGCCGAAATCCGCCGCCTCGACGAATGGACGCAGCTCGAGCACCGACTCTTCGCCCGTCGGGTTCGGGCACTTCTTCGCCCACTCGACCGCTTCGTCCATCGACTCGACCTGCCAGACCCAGTATCCCGCCAGCAGCTCCTTCGTCTCGGCGAACGGGCCGTCGGTGACGCTGCGCTTGTCGCCGGAGAAATGAACCCGAACGCCCGCCGACGACGGTTTCAGGCCGTCGCCGTCGACCATGATGCCGGCATTGACCAGCGCCTCGTTGTAGGCGGTCATCTCGGCGATCAACCGCTCGCTCGGCAACTCGCCCGCTTCGCTCTTCTCGTCGGCCTTGACCAGAACCATCACGCGCATCGGTGTTCCCCTTCACTGTGCGTCCGGCCTGGGCCGGACCGTCATTCGCTGCGGGATCATCCCGCGTCACCTGGTAGTCGAACGGATCGACCGGATTTCGACATGGACCCGGTTGTTGTTGAGAATCCATCGGATCGGCATGGTGCCGGCCGATGATCAAGCCGGCACAGGGCCGGCGCTACGGATTGGCGCCCGGGGTGTCGAGTTCGGCCAGGCGGCGTTTGAGGAAGCGGCGCTGGCGCTCCTGCGGCACCAGCTCCAGCGCCCGCGCGTAGGCTGCGCGCGCCGCCTCGACGCGATCGAGCCGCCGCAGCAAATCGGCCCGCGCCGCGTGCGCCAGATGGTACCCGGTCAGCTCCCCGCGATCGAGGATGCCATCGATCAGCGCCAGCCCGGCCTCGGGACCGTCCCGCATCGCGATGGCGGCCGCCCGGTTGAGCTCGACGACGGGCGACGGCGCGACCATCCCGAGCAGGTCGTAGAGGGCGACGATCCGGCTCCAGTCGGTCGATGCGGCATCCGGCGCCTCGGCGTGGGCGGCGGCGATCGCCGCCTGCAGCGTGTACGGGCCGATACGCTGCGTCGCGATCGCCGCGTCGACCAGCGCCCGGCCCTCCGCGATCAGCTCACCGTTCCACAAGGATCGGTCCTGTTCCTCCAGCGGCACGAGATCGCCCGCCGGGGTGGTGCGCGCTTCCCGCCTTGCGTCGTGCAGGAGCAGCAGCGCCAGCAGCCCCATCGCCTCGGGATCGGGCAGCAGCGCGTTCAGGAGGCGCGCCAGGCGGATCGCCTCGCCCGACAGGTCCGGCCGTGTCAGCGACGGCCCGAACGAGGCCGAATACCCCTCGTTGAAGACGAGGTAGATCACCTGGAGCACGGCGTCGAGCCGGTCCGGCCGCTCGGCCGGCGCGGGCACCTCGTAGGGGATGCCGTCCCGAGTGATCTTCGCCTTGGCCCGCACGATCCGCTGGGCCAGCGTCGACGGCGCGGTGAGGTAGGCGCGGGCGATCTCCTCGGTGCTCAGCCCGCAGACCTCGCGCAGCGTCAGCGCCACGCGGGCGTCCTCCGCCAGCGCCGGGTGACAGCAGGTGAAGATCAGGCGGAGCTGGTCGTCGGCGATCGTCTCGTCATCGAAGTCGACCTCGCCGGGGGCGTCGAGCTCGCGCTGGTAGGCGAGCTCCGGCAGCGCCGTGTCGAACCGGGACCGCCGGCGGATCGCGTCGATCGCCTTGAATCGCCCGGTCGAGACCAGCCACGAGTAGGGGTTGGCGGGAACGCCCTCGTCGGCCCAGCGGTCGACGGCGACCGCGAAGGCGTCGTGCATGGCGTCCTCGGCCAGCTCGAAGTCGCCGCCGAGCACGCGCACGAGCGTGGCGTAGACGCGCCGGGAGTCCGCCCGGTAGACGTGCTCGACCAGCGAAGCGGTCGGGCGGGCATTGCTCACGAGGCGAATCGCTCGCGGCTGCGCTCTCGCGCCTTTGCCGCCTCGACCTCCCGGTTCTTCGGCGTGGCGCTCGTCTCGAGCGCGGCGATCAGGTCGGCCGAGACGCGGGCGATCTCGTCAACGGCGGCATCGAAGGCGACCTGGTTGGCCTGCGAGGGCTTGGTGAAGCCGCTGATCTTGCGGACGTACTGCAGCGCGGCGGCGCGGACCTCGTCGTCCGTCGCAGGCGGGTCGAAGTTGAACAGCGGGCGGATGTTGCGGCACATGGTGGTGTCTCCCTTCGCGTCGTTCTCTGTAGGGTGGCCCCAACCAGGTCTGTCATTTCGACCGAAGCATCCGGAGGATGCGGAGCGGAGAAATCTCTTCCGTATGGCGGTTGGATTCAGGTGAGGGAGAGATTTCTCGGCTTCGCCCGCTGCGCTCGAAATGACAGGTAGGTTGGGGCGACGAATCGATCGGGATCGCCGTGGTGGGCAGTGCCTACGCCAGGTTGAGCTGCCACGAGACGCCGAAGCGGTCGTTGACCCAGCCGAAGCGCTGGCTGAAGCCGTACTCGCCGATCGGCATCAGCGCCGCGCCGCCGTCGAGCAGCGCGCCGTAGAGCCGGTCGATCTCCTCGATCGAGTCACATTCAACCCACAGCGAGATCGAGGGCGTGAAGTCGAACGCGTGCTTGATGGGGCTGTCGATCGCCATGTACTGCTGACCGGCGAGGGTGAAGACGGCGTGCTCGACGGTGCCCTCGCTGCCGGCACCACCGGGGCCGTATGTCTTCATGCTCACGATTTCGGCGTCGTCGAAGAGCGAGGTGTAGAACGCGATCGCCTCTTTGGCGCGACCGTCCTGGAACATCAGGAACGTGGTGAGCTTCTGCGGTTTCGGTGCGGTCATGCGTGACTCCGTGAATGTCCTGCCGATTGCGACACGGACATTCTACGGGTTCACACCGCCGGCGCCTTCTCCGATCCTGCTGGCGCGGCGGTGCGCAGGGGGATCATCATCGGCGTGCCGTGCTCGGGGTGAACCAGCACGTCGGCATCGATGTCGAAGATGCGCCGCATCAGCGGGCAGGTCACGACCGTTTCGGGGACGCCCTGCGCGATCACCTTGCCGTCGCGCATGGCGATGATGTGATCGGCGTAGCGCGCGGCGAGGTTGATGTCGTGAATCACCATCACGATCGTCTTGCCCTGCTCGCGGTTGAGCCTCCAGACCAGGTCGAGCAGGTCGGTCTGCGCGGCGATATCGAGGTAGGTGGTCGGCTCGTCCAGCAGCAGTACCGGGGTATCCTGCGCCAGCGCCATCGCGATCCAGACGCGCTGCCGCTGCCCGCCGGAGAGCGCCCCGACCTCCCGGTGCCGGAGCTCGTCCAGCCCGCACGTGTGGAGCGCCCAGTCGACGAGCTCCTCGTCGCGCGTGGTCCAGCGCTTCAGCCAGCCCTGGTGCGGCGTGCGCCCGGCCGCGACCACGTCCTCGACCAGCAGGTCTTCTGGCGCGGAGGCTTCCTGCCCGAGCATCGCCAGCCGCCGCGCCAGCGCGCGGTGCGTGCCGCGCGCGATGTTGGCGCCATCCAGCGCGATGCTGCCGGCGCCGAGCCGTTGCAGCCGCGCGCAGGCGCGCATCAGGGTGGACTTGCCGCAGCCGTTTGGGCCGACGATCGCCGTGATCCTGCCGCCCGGGATGCCCAGCGAGAGTTGGTCCGACACCACCGTGTCGCCATACCCGGTGCGGGCGCCGACGATGTCGAATCCCCGCGAGCCTTCCCGGTTGGCGCGAGCCTGCAGCGCCAGGCTGCGCGGCACGCAGAAGCTCGGGCACCGCAGCGCCGCCGGGTGGGGCAGCAGGTCGCAGGCGATGCCGTACAGCTCGGCGAGCAGGTCCGGCGTGAGGATATCGCTCGGTGCGCCGTCGCCGATGATGCGGCCGTCCCGCATGGCGACCAGCCGGTCGCTGACGCGCGCGGCTTCGTTGATGTCGTGCAGCACCATCACGATGGTGCGGCCCTCCTCGCGGTTGAGCCGCACCACGAGATCCATCACCTCCATCTGGTGCGCCACGTCGAGGAAGGTGGTCGGCTCGTCGAGCAGCAGCACCGGTGTCTCCTGCGCGAGCGCCATCACGATCCACGCCCGCTGCCGCTGCCCGCCGGAGAGCTCCGCCACCGCCCGATCCCGCAGATGCGTCATGCCGGCCAGCTCCAGCGCCCGGTCGACCGCCTCGGTGTCGCGCCGGGTGGGCGGCTGGAAGAACGCCTGGTGCGGATAACGGCCGCGCAGCGCCAGCTCGCCGACGGTGACGCCGTCGGGCGCGATCGCCTGCTGCGAGAGCAGGCCGAGCTTTCGCGCCACATCGCGCGAGGGGAGGGTGTCGATGGCCTGGCCATCGAGCAGCACCGAGCCGTCGGCGGGGGCCAGCAGGCGCGCCAGCGAGCGCAGCAGCGTCGATTTGCCGCATCCGTTGGGCCCGATGATCGTCGTGATCGTGCCCGGCTCGATGCTCAGGCTGAGGTCGTGCACGACCGGCCGGCTCTCGTAGGCGAGGGTGATGCGTTCGGCGGCGAGCTGGGGCATGGGGCCTCCGGGGGCGGCGATCAGACGCGCAGGTTCGAGCGGTACAGCAGGTAGAGGAAATATGGCGCGCCGACGGCGCCGGTGACGACGCCGACCGGCAGCGTCACCGGCAACAGGTGCTGGGCGACGATGTCGGAGGCCAGCAGCATGATCGAGCCGAGCAGCGCGGTGAAGATCAGCACGCTGCCGGTCGGTGGCCCGGCGATCATCCGGGCCATGTGCGGCACGATCAGGGCGACGAAGCCGATCGGGCCGGCCAGCGCCACCGAGACGGCGGCCAGCGCGCACCCGACCACGATCAGCGTCAGGCGCGTCCGCTCCAGCGAAACGCCGAGGCTCCGGCTCACGGTATCGCCGAACTGGAGCGCGCGCAACGACTCCATCAGCATCACCGCGATCGGCCCCAGCACCGCCAGCGAGATCGCCAGCAGCAGCACGTCGTCCCGGTTCGAGGCGTAGATCGATCCCATTGCCCAGACGATCGCCGGCCGGGTGATCTCGATCGGGAATCTCACCGTCATGAAGGTCGAGCCGGCGCTGACCATCGCCCCGACGCCGATCCCGACGAGGATCAGCCGGTTCATGGCGATGCCGCGCTTCCAGGCAAGACCGTACACCGCCGCCGCGGCCGCCACCGCGCCCACGAACGCCGCCAGGGGGAGCAACGCGGCCGGGCCGATGCCGAGAATCATCCAGGTCACCGCGCAGAGCGTCGCGCCGCTGCTGATGCCGATGATGTCGGGCGACACGAGCGGGTTGCGGGCGATGCCCTGGAAGATCGTGCCGGACATCGCCAGGCAGGCGCCCATCAGCACCGCCACCAGCACGCGCGGCAGGCGCAGGGTGCGCACCACCATCTCGGTGTCCTCGGTGCCGCGCCCGAACACGGCGCGGACGACGTCGCCGAAGGGGATCGAGAAGCTGCCCAGCGTCGTCGCCCAGATCATCAGCAGAACCAGGACGCCGAGCGCGATCGCGGCGAGACCGAGCGCGCGCGTGTTGACGCGCACCGCGACGCCGCCACGCCGGAGGGTGCGGTGGCCGGGACGTTGTGGCGGGATCGTGCCCGGGTGCGCGCTCATGATGCCCCCAACCGCGTGTTCCGCGCGAGGTAGATGAGGAACGGCGCGCCGACCAGCGCCGTGACGATGCCGACCTGCAGCTCGGCCGGCCGGACGACCAGGCGGCCGACGATATCGGCCGCCGGCAGCAGGATCGCGCCCAGGATCAGCGCGTACGGCAGGATCCAGCGATAGTCGGCGCCGGCGATGGCGCGCGCGATGTGCGGCGTGGCCAGCCCGATGAACCCGATCGGCCCGGAGACCGCGACCGCCGCGCCGGTGATGACCACGACGATGACCGAGGCGATCACCCGGACGCGGCCGGTGCGCATGCCGAGCGCGCGGGCGCTGTCGTCGCCCATGCCGAGCACGTTGAGCTGATGCCCCAGCAGCAGGCACCCGACCGTGCCGACCAGCAGGAAGGGCGAGACCACCTTGAGGACATCGAGCCCGCGGCCGGCCACCGACCCCGCCAGCCAGAAGCGCATGCTGTCCATCGTCTCCTCGCGCATCAGCAGCAGCGAGCACGTCCACGCGCTCAGCAGCGCCGCCACCACCACCCCGGCGAGGGCGAGCTTGATCGGCCCCGCGCCGCCCCGGCCGGCGGTGCCGACCGCGAACACCAGCAGTGCCGCCAGCATCGCGCCGAGGAAGCCCATCCAGAGGTACTCACCGGGGGTCGAGGCGCCGAGGTAGGTGATGGCGAGCGCCACGCCGAGACTGGCGCCCTGGCTGACGCCGAGAATGGACGGATCGGCGAGCGGGTTGCGGGTCACGCCCTGCATCACCGTGCCGGCCACCGCCAGCGACCCGCCGACGCAGATCGCGATCAGCGTGCGCGGCAGGCGCATGGTGCGCACGATCACCTGCTCGTAGTCATCGGGGTTGTAGCGGAACAGCGCGTCCCACGCGTCGCGGGTGGTGAGCGAGAGGGAGCCGAACCGCAGGCTCAGCAGCGCGACGAGCGCCACGGCGGCCAGGCCGGCCCCGAGCCCGAT
>JAEVYR010000282.1 GCA_023392645.1 Chloroflexota bacterium
GCTCTACACGGCGGCGATCATCGCCGTCGTGGCCGCCGTGTGGCTGCTGGTGCAGGTGCGGTCCATCGTCGTGCTGCTCATCCTGGGCATCATCTTCAGCACCGCGATCGAGCCGATCGTCTTCCGCCTGCGGCGCTCGGGCCTCTCCCGCGGGCAGAGCATCCTCATCGTCTACCTCGCCATCTTCGCGCTCATCGGCGCGGCGGTCTATCTCGTCGTGCCGATCCTGATGCGCCAGGTCACGGCGTTCGACGCCGCCGTGCCGGAGATCTTCGACAACCTTCGCGCCCAGGCCCTGGAAATCGACAACGCCTTCCTCCGGCGCACCTCGTACCAGACGCTGTGGCGCATCCAGAACGCCTATGACGGCGCCCGCACCGGACCGCAGATCGGCGGCGACCAGGCGGTCGGGCTCGCCACCAACGTCTTTGGGGTCCTTCTCTCGCTCTTCTCCCTGCTCATCGTCGCCTATTACTGGATGACCGAAAAAACGACGCTGAAGCGCCTCGTGCTCGGCCTGATCCCGTACAACAAACGCGACCGCGTCCACGCCATCTGGGACGAGATCGAGTTCAAGATCGGCGGCTGGACACGCGGCCAAATGGTGTTGATGCTCATCATCGGGGTCGCCTCCGGCGTCGCCTACTACCTGCTCGATGTCCGCTTCTGGCTGGCGTTGGCGATCTGGGCCGGCCTTACCGAGGCGATTCCTTTCATCGGGCCGTTCATCGGCGGTGGCACCGCCGCGCTGATCGCGCTCGCCGACTCTCCGCAAAAGGCCGCCCTGGTGATTCTCGTCGCCTTCGCGCTGCAACAGCTCGAAGGAGCGGTGCTGGTGCCACGGGTGATGAAGAACGCCGTCGGGATGAGCCCGCTGACCGTCGTGCTGGCGGTGCTGGTCGGCAACGCGCTCGCCGGTCCGATCGGGGCGCTGCTGGCGATACCGATCGGCGCCGCGACCCAGGTCGTGATCCAGAATCTCCTGCGGCTGCGTGACGACATCATCACGACCGAGCTGCGGACGATGGATATCACACCGCTTTCGGCCACCGCGCTCAACTCGCCGTTCGTCGAACAACCGGGAGAACCGCCCGAGCGTCGCCGCGGCAAGGTGAGCAACGACGAGCCGATCCCGCGGCTGGTCGAGCGACGGGACTCATGATGGCTCGCACGATGCCGCAACGATCGCTCGAGGAACGCAACGGCGACCCGGCCGATCCGGTCCGCACCATCATCGCGCTGTTCGACGACACCATCGACGCCGAGCACGCGCTGAACGCGCTCCGCCGGTCGGATCAGCCGTCCGCGCAAATCTCCGTGATCCTGCGCGAGCGCGTCACCGTGCCCCGGTCGCGGGCCAACCGTGAGACGCTGCTCTCGCGCGTGGTGGCCGCGTCGGCACTGGAGGCGGTCGGCGGCTGGCTACAAGGATTGGCCTCGCTGATCCTGCCCGAGGATCGAGCCAGCTACCTCGTCGCCGGCCCCATCGGCGTGATGCTCGCCAGCATTCGCGAATCCCACGATGACGACGAGGAGCACGACCAGCATTACAAGGTCACCAACCGCCAACTCACACGGGCGCTGACGCTGTTCGGCTTCGAGCTCGAGGAGGCAACCTATGTCGAGCACCGCGTGGTGGCGGGTTCGCCGCTCATCGCGGTGCCCTCCTCGCGGGCGCCGGTGCTCCGGACCGCGCACGAGATCTTTTCGGAGAACACCGCCGTCCACATCGGCCTGACGCACACCGCGCCCTCGATCGAATCGACCGCCGCCCGCCTGCTCATGACCGGCCCGCTCGGCGGTGGCCCGGTGGTGATCACCGACGCCGTCGCGCCGCTGCGCAGCTTGAGCGAGGGAAACTACTATACGGAGTTCGACCGCTCCATCCGCGATCGCCCGGTGGTGAGCCGCCTGGGACGGCCAGCCGGTCGCGTGGCGGATGTGCTGTACGAGACGCGAGTCTGGGAAGATCCCGACAGCGACGCCGAAATCCGACGCACGATCCCGCGCTACATCGTCATCGTCACCGGGCGGGCGCTGCCGTTCGGCCGGCGCGCCACGGCGATCCCGGCCGAGCTGGTGCATCTCGCCCAGAACCCGGTGCTGCTGCGGGTCACCCTCGCCGAGTTGCGCGGCGCCCCCCGATACGACCCATCACAGCCACTCAGCCGGCAGGATGAAGTCGCGCTGCGGCGGTACTTCCACGTTCGCAACTACTGGATGTCCCCGAACGGTCCCGACGATGACGACGAGTTCTGACGCCGGGAAACGCCTTCGGGATCCCGGCCACAGCACCGATCTTGAGTCGGCTTGCGACGGGCGCGCAGCCATACCGCTGCGTGAAGACAACGCGAAACGGGCCGGCGCGATGCCGGCCCGTTCGTCATTTCGGTATCAGGTCGCTTGTGCGCCGTCAAGGTCCGAGGCGTCGCGAATGGCATTGACGATCCGGACATGAGCCGGCGCACCCGGCTCGGCGAAGATCACCGTGCCGTCTTTGCCGACGATGACCACCGATCGCGCGATGCCCGATTCGTCGGGCTTGAGTGCGCCGTATGCCCGCGCGACCTCCATGCCCTCATCGACCAGCAACGGGAACGGCAGCTCGATTTCCTTGCGGAACTCCTCGTGGCTTTCGGCCGAGCCGGGGTTGATGCCAACCGGCTCGATCTGGTGGCGCCGAAGCGCCGTCAGGTTGTCGCGCACGGCGACAAGCTGGTCCCTTCAGCCAGACGTCCTGTCTTTCGGATAAAACACGAGCATCACGCGCGTGAAGCCGCGCAAGTCCGACAGGCGAAACGTCTCGCCTTCAGAGTCGTGAAGCTCGAACTCGGGCGCTGGTTGTCCGGCCTTGATCAACATCGGTCCTCCCGCAGGGGCCGCCACAGGGGCGGCACTCCAGTCAAACGGCGAAACACGTCGATCTCGCTAGGGTACCGCAAGCATCCGGTTCAACGCGACCAGCGCCTCGTCGCGCACATCGGGCTCGACGACGATCTCGTTGACTACCTCGCCCTCGACCAGGTGCTCCAGCGCCCACAGGATGTACGCCGGGTGAATGCGATACATCGTCGAGCACGGACAGATGACCGGATCGAGGCAGAAAATCGTCTTGTCCGGCATCTGGGATTGCAGCCGGCGCACGAGATTGATCTCGGTGCCGACCGCCCAGGTCGTGCCTGACGGCGCGTTACGAATCGTCTGGATAATGAACTCGGTCGAGCCGTCGCAATCCGACGCCTGCACGACCTCCGCCCGGCACTCCGGGTGGACGATGACGTTGACGTCCGGGAAGTCAGTGCGAGCCTTCTCGATCTGCTCCACCGAGAACCGCGCGTGGACGCTGCAATACCCCTTCCAGAGAAAGATGCGGGCGTTGCGGAGCTGCTCCTCGGTGTTGCCGCCGAGCGGCAGGAACGGGTCCCAGACGACCATCTCGTCTTCCGGGATGCCCTTCTTGATCGCGGTGTTGCGGCCGAGGTGCTCATCCGGGAAGAACATGAGACGCTCGCCGCGCGCGAACGCCCAGTCGAACACGCGCGTCGCGTTCGAGGACGTGCAGACGATACCGCCGTTCCGGCCGCAAAACGCCTTGATCTCGGCGGTCGAGTTCATGTAGGTGATCGGCACGATGTCGTCGATGCCGAGCCGCGCCAGCGCGGCCCACGCCGCTTCGACATCCGGGCCGTTAGCCATGTCGGCCATCGAGCAGCCCGCCTCCATGTTCGGCAGGATCACCCGCTGGTTCGGTCCGCCGAGGATGTCGGCACTCTCGGCCATGAAGTGGACGCCGCAAAACAGCGTGTACTCCGCCGTCGTCTGCTGCGCGGCCTCCTGCGAGAGCTTGTAGGAATCACCCTGGAAATCGGCGAACTGGATGACCTCGTCGCGCTGATAGTGGTGGCCGAGAATCGTCAGGCGATCGCCGAGCTGATCCTTGAGCGCGAAGATGCGGGCGTCGCGCACCGCGGCATCCATTTTGAAGTACTCGGTCGGGATCTTCTCCTGCCGGCCCGGCTTCGCGCCGTAGGCAGCCATCGTCTCGTAGGCGCCCGTGCCCTCCTCAGGCACGCACGAGGCAGGCTCGAGCTGGCTGTCCTGCAACCAGAGCGT